>JAKSSQ010000188.1 GCA_024403005.1 Clostridia bacterium
CGCCACGATAAGCCCTCTCTGGCCTTTTCCTATTGGAGCAATTAAGTCCGTTAAGCGCATGGAGAGGGTTGAACTGCCCTTTTCCAGGTGGATTCTCTCGCTCGGATAGATGGGAGTTAAGTCGGAGAAATCCTTGCGGCGCATGGAAATACCGGGTTCATCGCCATTAACCGATTTAACGAAAAGCAGAGCGCCGAAGCGTTCGCCCTCGCCGGGCTTTCTTGCTATGCAGCAGATTTTATCGCCGGTCTTTAAGTTGAAGCGGCGAATCTGCGTGGGAGAAACGTAGACGTCTTCGTCGGAAGTAAGGAAGTTGTCGAAGCGCAGGAATCCGAATCCGCCTTCTGCCAGCTCCAGAATGCCGGTCTTTTCCACTCTGCCGTCCTTCATGGGCGCACCCATGCGCGGGTCGTTTTCGGGAAGCTCTCTGGATTTTTCTGCAGGCTCTTCGGGCTTAAGCTCTTCCTGAATCGCAGCTTCCGGAGATTTATCGCTTGCGGGCGCTGCAGCCTTCGCTGCTTCTGCCTCCTCGTGCATCTTCGTGAGCAGCTCCACTATTTCTTTCTTCTTTAGTTTGGCTGCACCCTGCACGCCCAGTGCGGCGGCAATTTCCCGCAATTCTGCGACTTTTTTATCTTTTAGGATATCCAGTTCCATAAAACAGTATTTCCTTCCGTTTTCAGCCGATTTAAGGCCTTTAAGGTAAACCCACAAGTGCAGTATACTTTTACTGCACGCAAAAATTCGTGGACCCTCGCAAGCCCTGTCCGAATTATATTCACTTATCTCTGAACAAATGGAAAACCGCAGGAGAACCCTGCGATTTAATTATATCACATTTAGTATATTTTCAAATTTTATATTTGAATATTCTCTAAAACCAACTGGTTTCAACAATAAAATCCCACCAAATTGCGGATAATACTAACAGGAGAAACTTATTCTGTGCTATATTAAATTTATAATATAACTTATATTCACAATTCATAAGACATAGGAATTCAAATATGATCGACTACAAACTCATCGGAATAAGAATCAAACAGGCAAGGGAAGCAAGGGGGCTTACGCAGGAAAAAGTTGCAGAATCCGCCGAAATCACCATCGTTTATCTCTCGAAAATCGAAAACGGCAAGGTTCGCCCGACGCTCGAAGTGCTGGACCGCGTATGCACAGCCATCGATCTGGATTTCGGCAGGCTGTTCTCCAACACATCCCAGGAATCCCAGAACTACCAGATGGAACCCATCGCAAAGCTGTTCCGGGAATGTGCTCCCCGCGTGAAGCCAATTGCGCTCGCCCTCATGGAAGACCTGGCAAAACTGCCGCGCTAGGCGGCCCGAAAGCAAACAAAGCTGCCGCGCTAGGCGGCCCGAAAGCAGACAAAGCTGAACCCCGCGCCATGCGCGGGGCCCTTACTACCCAAGCACACAAAAAAACCGAGGACATTTCGTCCTCGGTTTTTACTTTACTTAAACGTTTAAGCGCCCAGATAAGCCTTCTTAATGTCGTCGCTTGCCAGCAGTTCTGCGCCGGTGCCGGACATTACAACCTTACCTGTTTCCAGAACGTAAGCTCTGTCTGCTACGGAAAGTGCAGCCTGAGCGTTCTGTTCTACCAGCAGGATAGTCTTGCCTGCAGCGTGGAGATTCTTGATAATCTCGAAGATATGGTCTACCAGAATAGGTGCGAGACCCATGGAGGGTTCATCCAGCATAATGAGCTTGGGCTTAGCCATGAGAGCTCTGCCCATGGCCAGCATCTGCTGTTCGCCGCCGGAAAGTGTGCCGCCAACCTGAGTGCGGCGTTCCTTAAGTCTGGGGAAGAGTTCGTAAACTTCTTCCATGGAGTCCTTAATTCCGGCATTGCTCTGAGTATAAGCACCCATTTCCAGGTTTTCTTCTACGGTCATCTGGGTAAAGATGCGGCGTCCTTCGGGAACCATTACAAGGCCCTTTTCCACGATCTTGTGGGGAGCAATCTTATTGAGGGATTCGCCGAAAAATTCTACGGAGCCGGTCTTGGAACGGAGAAGCCCGCTGATTGTGTTCAGCGTGGTGGACTTGCCTGCACCGTTTGCGCCGATAAGAGTAACGATTTCGCCTTCGTTTACTTCGAAGGAAATGCCCTTAATGGCGTGGATGCTGCCGTAATAAACGTTAATGTCGTTAACTTTAAGAATTGTGCTGCCCATTTACGCCTCCTTCTGCTTTCCCAGGTAAGCTTCGATAACAACCGGGTTGCTCTGGATTTCAGCAGGTGTACCGCGAGCGATAACCTGGCCGAAGCTGAGTACTGTAATATTGTCGCAGATACCCATTACGAGGCTCATGTCGTGTTCGATAAGCAGGATTGCAATTCCGAAAGTGTCGCGGATCTGGCCGATAACTTCCATAAGTTCTGCGGTTTCTGCCGGGTTCATGCCTGCAGCAGGTTCGTCCAGCAGGAGCAGAGAAGGTTCTGTTGCCAGAGCGCGAATGATTTCCAGACGTCTCTGCGCGCCGTAGGGCAGAGAGCTTGCCTTAACGTCTGCCATGCCTTCCATGTTGAAGATGGACAGGAGCTCCAAAGCCTTTTCTCTAACGGCCTTTTCTTCCTTTCTGTAGGAAGGCAGACGGAGAATTGCTTCCAGAAGGCTGTACTTCATGGACTGGTTCATTGCGGTCATGACGTTTTCCGCAACTGTAAGGTTGTGGAAGAGACGGATGTTCTGGAATGTTCTTGCGATACCCATCTTGGAGAGCTGTACTGTGGTCTTGCCGGCAGTGCTCTGTCCGTTGAGCTCAATGGAGCCGGAGGTGGGTTCGTAAACCTTTGTGAGCAAATTGAAAACTGTAGTCTTACCTGCACCGTTAGGACCGATAAGGCCTGCAATTTCCTTTTCGTGGATTTCGATGTCGAAGCCGTTTACAGCAGCAAGACCGCCGAATACGATGCCGAGATCGCTGCACTTAAGTACAACATTACTCATTTGCGGCACCTCCTTCCGGGGAATTCTTCTTAAACTTCTTTGTAATCTTTTCCATGTGAGACTTTAAAGTCGGATTGTTTGTAATAAGCATTACAACGATGAGAACGATGGC
>JAKSSQ010000189.1 GCA_024403005.1 Clostridia bacterium
TCCGACCTTGTATTTATAGGTTTCGATGGTGCTCTTTGCGTTGTTTAAAGCCTTGCCGACTACGGAAGGAACTTCGCCGTCCACGATACCGACGCTTACATTGACCTTAATGGTCTGGCCTGCCTTAACGGATGCTCCTTCCTTGGGAGTCTGGCTCATGATGAGACCAGCTGCATACTGTTCGCTCTGCAGTTCCATGTCCACTTCAGCTGTTAAGCCGTAGCTTTCCAGGATCTTGTTTGCGTCTTCCAGAGTGTAATTGAGCACGCTGGGCACCTTTACGGAATCGCCGTCCTCTATGCCCTTATCGCCTGTGAAGTGCTTAACTGCAGCGCTTGCGGGGATTGCAAGGATAATTGCAGCCAGGATTGCGATAACGTAGGCCCAGTTGAACTTCTTCTTGTTAGAAGAATCTTTCTTGCCCTTCTTTCTGCCTTCGCCCTCTGCTTCTGCACCTTCTTCTTCCGGCTTGTCGCTTACGAGGCTTTCGCCGTTCTTAACGCCCTTCATGAGCTCCGGTGTAAGTTTCGAGCCGTCCTTGGCGCTTACTCTGGAGAACTTTACGAAGTTCAGAGCGGTAATCATTTCGTCTGCGCTGCGGTATCTGCTGGTCTGGAGCTTGCTGGAAGCCTTTAAGACGATGTCTTCCAGATCCTGCGGAATGTTCGGGTTCAGCTGTGTGGGCGGAACCATTTCGTTGTTAATGTGCTGCACTGCAACTGCTACAGCGGTGTCTCCGTCGAAGGGAACCTTGCCTGTAAGCATTTCGTACAGAACGATGCCGAGGCTGTAAATGTCGGACTTTTCGTCCACATATGCGCCGCGTGCCTGCTCCGGAGAGAAGTAATGGACCGAGCCCATTACAGCTTCCTGCTGCTCGCCTACGAGAGTGCCGTTGTTAACAGCTTTTGCGATACCGAAGTCCGTAATCTTTGCAACGCCTTCGGTTGTAATCATGATGTTGTGGGGCTTTACATCTCTGTGGATAAGCTGGTGCTTGTGAGCCATGGAAAGCGCAGAAGCAACCTGCTTTGCGATGTCTGCAGCTCTGTGGGGGTCCAGAGGAGCTTCTTCGCTGATGATTTCAGAAAGAGGCTTTCCTTCGATTAGCTCCATAACGATGTAATAGATGTTTCCTTCCTTGCCAACGTCGTAAACATTTACGATATTGGGATGGACAAGCCCTGCAGCAATCTGGGATTCTCTGCGGAAACTCTCGATAAACATCATGTCTTTTGTATATTCGGGTCTTAAAATCTTAATGGCGACAAACCTGTTAAGAAGTCTGTCTCTGGATTTAAAGACGACGGCCATACCGCCTTCGCCGATCTTTTCCAGCAGTTCGTATCTGCCTGCCAAAATTCTGCTTCCCATACTGTCTCCCTACTGTATCTTTATACAAACCACTGAAATATTGTCTTTGCCGCCGGCTGCATTGGCTTCATCTACATAGAGCTTTGCAAGCCTGTGCATGGTCTTGGTTTCCATTGCGAGCTGAAGCATTTTGTCCGCTTCCACTTCGCCGTAAAGTCCGTCGGTACACATGATTATAAGGTCGCCCGGATAAGTCCTGAAGCGGTAGAAGTCCGGTTCGATGGTTCTGTCTCCGCCGATGGCTTTCGTAATCATGTTTCTGTCCGGATGTGTAAGGGCCTGTTCCTTCGTAATAGCTCCGGAATTTACAAGGGTCTGAACCAATGTGTGGTCTTCCGTGGGCTGTCTCATAATGCCGTCTCTCACCAGGTAAGCTCTGCTGTCTCCCACGTTTATAACGTAGCAGGTGTCGTCGCGGAGGTAGGTCATAACTGTCGTCGTGGCCATTCCTGCGTATTCAGAGCCTTCGCCGGCTTTGGAGAAGATTAATTCGTTGGCTCCAGAAAAACAGTTCTGGAAATATTTCTTAAGCTCCTTGGTGTTCTGAACGTTCTTCAGCGGGTTCATCGCCACGTACTGGGCCATGAAGCCCACTGCCAGGCGTGAAGCCAATTCACCCGAATTGTGGCCGCCCACCCCGTCCGCAACTATGTAGAGCTGCTGGTCGGGAAGAACGAACAGCGAATCTTCGTTTCCGCTTCTTAAGTTTCCTTTGTCGGTCTTGAATCCAACGCTAATCATCTGTTCTCCTCATAAGACAGTAGTAAAATCCGTCGCAGCCATTCTCTTTCGGGAAGAGCTGCATGGATTTTTCGATGGTGAACCCACCGTCTTCCATGAATTTTTTAATAACTTCTTCGTTTTCTGCCGGGTTAACCGTGCAGGTGCTGTACATGAGCTTGCCGCCCTGCTTTACCTGGTAAGCTCCGTTTCTTAAGATCCGAAGCTGGAGCGTCGGCAGACTCTTAACATCCTTTTCGGATGCGTTGTACTTTATTTCGGGCTTTCTCCTTAAAACTCCCAGACCGCTGCAGGGTACGTCGCAGAGAACCACGTCGTAGTTTCCGCAGCATTCAGCTTTGGGAAGTATGGAGGCATCTCGGATTTCCGTGCGGATAATGTCGATGCCCAGCCTTTTTGTCTCGTTTTCTATTAATTTTAACCTGTTTTCGTATATGTCGCAGGCTGTTATGGAGCCTTTGTTACCCATAATCTCTGCCATGGCGCAGCTTTTGCCGCCGGGTGCAGCACACATGTCCAGGACTTCGTCTCCGGGCTGCGGACTCAGCACCTTAATGGCTTCCATGCTTGCCTCGTCCTGTACGGATTCCAGCTCCGGGTTCAGCAGGCTCTGCCTCTTCGTAAGAGGCGGCTCCGTAAGGTTGACCTTAAGCATCTCCAGGGTCTTAGAAACTCCGTAGGATTTAAGCCACAGCTTAACAATCCATTCAGGTGTGGAGTAGTTGACTGAAATATTTTTTATGTCAACCGAACCCAGTTCCGGTTCACTGCCCTCTGAAATGCCCTCCAATGCGGGAATTTCAAGCATTCCGGGGCATCCTGCCCTTAAATAAGCTCTTAAAACCGCGTTTATAAAGCCCTGGTGGC
>JAKSSQ010000019.1 GCA_024403005.1 Clostridia bacterium
ATGTCCTCCGCCAATTAAAACAAAAGACTGACCGCTAGGTCAGTCTTTTGTTTTTGTCTTGAAAGAGAGAACATGGGGCTCGAACCCTGAGAGGGCAGAACGGTCCGGTGGACCGTTCTGGTCCGAGCACGCTGAAGCGAGCGCAGGACGGGAGATTTGCAAGGCAAATCTCCGTCCCATGTCCTCCGCCAATTAAAAAACAGAACAGGCTTAAGCCTGTTCTGTTTTTTTGCTATTGAGCAGAGTTGAGTATTACTTAAACATCTCTTTCGCCATTGCGATCAGCCCGCGGCAGCTTTCTTTAAGGGATTTGTAGGAATTTACGACGATATAAATGTTGTTGTAAATAGTTATATTTTCTTCCTGGATAATCTGAAGGCTTCCCTCGTTCAGCTCGTCCAGCATAACTTCTTTTGGCAGAAGGGCGACTCCTTTTCCTTCCGTTGCCAGTTTCTTTACGATGGACATTTCTCCGATATTTCTCGAATCGTTGAAGTAATCTTTAAAATCCGCTCCGCAGATTCTGAACAGGGATTCTGCGTTTTTTCTGCTGCCGGTGCTCAGAAGCGTGTTCAGCAGCCTGCTGTTTTTCAGCCCGTGGACTGCTGCAGGGTGGCTTGGCGCAGCAGCCAGGTATAAGGGCACTCTGCACAGAAATTCTGTCTTTATGGCCGGATTAACCGGTTCCGTCTGCTCGCATACAAAAGCGATGTCCGTTTCTCCCGCAGCGATGCTGGATATGGATGAAGCGGTAATCATCTTTACGTACTCGATGTTAACTGCAGGGTATTTGTTTATGTAAGTGTCCAGCAGATACTTCATTACGACGTTGTCGCTTGTTTCGCTGGCCGTTATTTTCAGCAGTCCTGCAGAAGCGGAGAAGTACTGCATAACTTCGCCGTACTTGTCCAGCATGTCCTTTGCATAGGGCAGAAACTGGCTTCCCAGCTCCGTAAGGACGATTCCGGAGGAAAGTCTTCTGTAGAGCTTGCATTCCAGCTCTTCCTCCAAAGACGTTAGATGAGCGTGGATGGAAGAAGAGGAATAATCCAGTATTTTGGCAGTTTCTGCGATATTATGAGTCTTTGCAACGGTAACAAAGGACTGAAGCTGTTTTGTGTTCATGGTTTTCTCCGATTTACTGTCTGTGAATTCGGGTTATCAGAAATCATATTTCATTTATCCGTGAATGGTTTTTATTTAATGCATAGTATAATCCAATTGTAATAGTTTGTATATAACGGCGTAAATTAAGGTGTGACCACAATCGCAGTCTTATGGCCGCCATGAAAAGAAAACTTATTCTTTATATTTCAGAGAAAGGAATTTCCGAAAACATATGAATATCGAAAGGCTCATGGCCGATATAGAAAGCCTTGGCCATATCGGCTACGAAGAAGGTAAAGGCACAAGCAGAATGGCCTATTCGGAAAGCTTCTGCCGGGGCCGAGATTTTGTAAAAAAGCTTATGGAAGACGCAGGTCTTACCGTTTCCATAGACCCGGTTGGAAATCTTACGGGACTGCTGGAAGGCCCGGATAAGAGAAAAATCGCAGTTGGGTCACACATAGACACGGTTCCCGGCGGCGGAATGTACGACGGAGCCCTGGGCGTTCTGGCCGGTATCGAAGCTGTAAGAGCTCTTAAGGAAAGCGGCTACGAAAACAGGCATTCCATTGAAATAATTGCCTTTAACGAAGAGGAAGGCAACGTTGTTGGAGGAACCTTCGGAAGCAAAGCTTTTGCTGGTGCTAAGCTGGAAGAAAGCATGATAGGCAAAATGGCTGCCTGGGGCATGGACATCGAAGATTTTAAAGCTTCAAAGCGCAGAGGAGACGATTACCTTGCTTACCTGGAATATCACATCGAGCAGGGCGGAATTCTGGAAAAATGCGGCGCAGACATAGGCATCGTTCCCGGAATATTCGGAATTGTAAGATACAGAGTTGTGGTCAACGGGTTTGCAAACCACGCCGGAAGCACTCCCATGTACCTGAGAAACGACGCTCTGGAAACAACCTGCCGGTTTATAACTGCTGCTTACGATGCGGTTCGCGCTAAGAACGACACCATGGTCTGCACTGTGGGCGTTATGGATCTTAAGCCCGGCGCAGTAAATGTTATTCCCGGTAAAGCTGAATTCGTCCTGGAGCTCAGGGACAAAGACATGGCCGGCATGGCTGAAGTCGTAAACGATTTAAGAAATCAGTTCAAGGATTTCGATATCGAGATGACCAAGATTATCGAGCAGGAAAACACCGTATGCTCGCCTGAACTTGCCGAAGTATTCAGAAGCTGTGCAAAGAGACTGGGTTACAGCGAAATGGATGTTTACAGCGGCGCAGGCCACGACCTTATAAACACAAGGATGATAATGCCCGCAGCCCTTCTGTTTATTCCTTCCGTAAACGGCGTGAGCCACTGCAAAGAGGAATTTTCCGAAAAAGAAGACATTGAAAAAGGAACGAGAGTCCTTATAGAAGCTATAAAGGAAATTGACGGAGGAAATTTCTATGAAGATTAAGATTATTAACCCGAACACAACCTGGGACATGACGGAAAGCATCAGAAAGATGGCTGAAAGCGTTTGCGACCCCGGCACTGAAATTATCGCTGTAAGCCCCACCATCGGACCTGCAAGCATTGAAGGTTATGTAGACGAATACATGTCCGCCATCGGCGTTGTGGATGAAGTTATCAAGGGTGAAAAGGAAGGCTGCGATGCCTACATTATCGCCTGCTTCGGAGATCCCGGCCTTGAAGCTGCAAGAGAAGCTACAGATAAGCCGGTTCTCGGCATAGCTGAATCCGCCATGACCGTTGCAAAGGTAATTGCACCTTACTTCAGCGTACTTTCCGTCCTGGACAGATCCAGAAAGATGACTGACGATCTGGTAATCGCATACGGATGCAGAGACTACTGCCGCTCTGTACGCAGCACAGGCCTTGAAGTTCTCGAATTCGGAAGAAATCCCGAAAAAGGTCTGGCAGCTCTTATCGAGCAGGGAAAGAAAGCCGTTAACGAAGACGGAGCAGAATGCATACTCTTAGGCTGCGCCGGCTTTGTAGATTTCGTAGAAGCTTTAAATAAGGAACTGGGCGTACCCGTCCTGGACGGCGTTTCTCCCGCAGTAAAGCTTGCAGAAGCTTATGTAAAGCTGGGAATCAAGACCAGCAAGGTTAACACATATAAGTATCCCGAAAAGAAGGAAGTCCTCGGTTTTGAAAGAATTAAGGAGGGTTTATACCTGTGAGAACTTTAATTAAAAACGGAACAATTTTAACGGATGTGGATGAATATAAAGCAGATCTTCTCATCGAGGATGAAAAAATTGCAGCTATTGGCTTCAATCTGGATGAAAAGGCAGATAAGGTTATCGATGCGCAGGGCAGATATGTTATGCCCGGCGGCGTAGACCAGCACACTCATTTTTCTGCGCTCTGCAATGTAGGCGACAGAGATACTGCAGGCTACGAAACGACAGACTCCGCTATCAGAGGCGGTACAACAACCATCATCGATTTCGCTCCCCAAGACCCGGATACAGGTCTGCTGGACTCCATCGATTACAGAATCAACGTAAGAGCTAAGGACAAGTCCTGCGTAGACTTTTCTCTCCACGCCATGATTACCTACATCATGGACAGCATGTTCGACGAAATAAAGCTGTTCCCCGAAAGAGGTATCTCCAACATTAAAGCCTTTATGGCTTATAACGGATCTCCTCTTCATTGTGACGACGGCACTCTTTTAAGAATTATGGAAGAATGCAAAAAGGTCGGCGCTACTGTATTTGTTCACGCTGAAAGCGGTGAAATTATCAATTTCCTGAGAGACGAATGCGTAAAGAAGGGCCAGCTCACTCCCCATTATCATTACGTATCCCGCCCGCCCTATACGGAAGCTGAAGGGGTTCACAGAGCCTGCTTCCTTGCTGAAAAGACAGGTGTGCCTCTTTACATCGCCCATGTAACTTCCAGAGAAGCTCTTAACGAAATCGTCTACGCAAAGGGCAGAGGCGTTAACGTTAACGGTGAAACCTGCACACATTATCTGACCACAACCAAAGATGTTCTGGACAATCCCGACTTCAACGAAGCTGCAAAGTTCGTATGCTCCCCGGCTTTAAGAGACCAGGAAGATATCGACGCTCTGTGGGATGCTTTGGATAAGGGACTTCTTACCGCAATATCTTCCGACCACTGCGGCATCGACGTAAAGGAATTAAAGCAGGCCGGAAGAGACAACTTTACAAACATTCCCAACGGTTCTCCCGGGGCAGGAGACAGATTCTCCATGATCTGGACCTACGGCGTAGAAGCAGGCCGCATCTCAAAGAATAAGTTCGTTGAACTCATTTCCGCAAAGCCTGCAAAGATTAACGGAATTTATCCCAGAAAGGGAGCTATTCAGGTCGGTTCAGATGCAGATATCGTAATTTTCAACCCGGATTACGAAGGAACAATTAAACTGGAAGACAACCCCAACGGCGTAGATTACAACGTATACGAAGGCAGAAAGCAGATCGGAAAGATCGAAAAGGTATTCCTGAGAGGAAACCTGGCTGTAGAAGACGGCAAATTTGTCGGAACCTATGGCATGGGCCAGTTCATCCCCGCAGAAATGTACGCTGCATGCTATAACGGTATTTAAAATGGATTACATATCAGAAAATACAAAAACCATAGAGCATTCCAAGATAAGGAAGATGTTCAATAAGGCTCTGGAATTCCATGACCCAATCAGCTTCACCGTAGGCGAACCGGATTTCACACCCCCGGACCACGTAGTCGAAGCTGCTGTATTGGCTCTGAAGGAAGGCAAGACCAGGTATTCGGAAAATGCGGGCATTAAGCCTCTCCGTGAAGCCATTTCAAGGTATCTGGAAAGAGAAATTGGGCTCAGCTATAACCCTGTTAACGAAATAGTCGTAACTACAGGCGGCATGGGCGGAATTTTCCAGACCATGAAAGTAGTGCTCAATCCCGGTGATGAAGTCATAATCAACGAACCCTGCTGGACCAATTACGCTCAGCAGATTAAAATGTGCGGCGGCGTGCCCGTAAGCGTTCCTGTCGATTTTGATAATAATTTTGCCATTGATCCGGAAAAGATCGAAAAGAGCATTACAGACAGGACAAAGGCTGTAATCATAAATTCGCCCTGCAATCCGACAGGCACTGTTCTTCCGGGAGATATTATTGAAAAACTTGCAGAGATTGCAAAGAAGCACGACCTGCTCGTGTTCTCCGATGAAGTTTACAAACACATAATCTTCGACGGCGAAAAGCACGTAAGCATTGCATCCCTTCCGGACATGAAGGACAGAACCGTCATATTCGACAGTTTCTCCAAGACTTTTGCCATGACAGGCATGCGCGTAGGCTATGTCGCAGGCCCTGCAGAGATTATAGGCAATGTTACCAAGCTTCAGGAAAACGTAGCTGCCTGCGTTGCAATGCCCTGCCAGTATGCAGCTATCGCAGCTCTTGAAGGAAGCAAGGACCATCTCGACATGATGGTTGCTGAATACAAAAAAAGACGGGACTACATCTATGACCGCCTTCTGAATATGCCCTATGTGGAATATGAAAAATCCAAAGGCACTTTCTATGCCTTTATTTCTATTAAGAAAACCGGAATGACCTCCGAAGAATTTGCCATGAAGCTTCTTGAAGAAGAGCAGGTTGTGGTAGTTCCCGGAGATGCCTTCGGCGATTACGGTGAAGGGTATATAAGAATATCCTTCGCATCATCCATGGAAAAAATCAAAAAAGGCATGGATGGAATGGAGCGGTTCCTCAACAAAGTTTTACAGTGATTTTTTAATTTCCGTTCCATCGTAGGTCTTTTCCTAAATCCCCAAAGAAAAACAGACCCTGTTCAGGTCTGTTTTTCTTTATTCTAAAGTTTTATATTATTAACCATGTCTTTAAGGACTTTCTTAAAGATTTCCAGTTCTTCTGCGGATACGGTCTTTGTTGCGTCCTGGTTGAAGCCAATGGGTATGTAGCGGAGTGTTTCCAGTTTTTCTCTGCCCAGATCTGTAAGAACCAGGGTCTTGGATCTTGCGCCGCTTTCCCTTACTCTCTGGATAAAGCCTGCCTGAACCATTCTGTTCACCAGATTTGTGGTGGAAGGCTCGCTTATGAGCATGGCTTCTGCAAGTTCTTTCTGGTTAATGTTTTCAATTTTGTCTATGTAATAGAGCGCTGTCCACTGCACTCTTGTAATATCCGCGTCTTTAAAGCGCTGATTCATTCCTTCGTCGAGGGCTTTACCTCCGGCATTTGTGAGGAATGCAATACAATCATCTACACTGAAGTCCATATATCCTACCTTTAGTTGAATAAATACTGCCGTAATTATACAGCAATGCATAAATTATTTCAACTGATATGCGGTTAGCATAGGGTTACCGAAGCCTTGCAAATGCTTTGGTTCATGCCATTCGGAGCCTGCAAATTCCCGTTGACAAAATACATGCAAAAAGTATAAAATAAACCATAATAATTAGCATGCTAACTAATGCGGGCTCAGCCCGGGAAGGAGCACACAATGATTAACGCAAGAGAAATTCTCAACGATTTCATGAATGGTGTAGGCAAGATGTCCGAAATGGACGGTCCCTTCATTAACAACTTCATGGCTTTCGATGGTTCCGCAGGTACAGGCAACGGCGCTATCACAGATAAGCAGAAGGAGCTCATCGCAGTAGGTATCGGTATCAGCAGACTCTGCCAGTACTGCATCTGCGTACACGTTCGCGGCGCTTACCAGGCTGGTGCTACAAGAGAAGAAATCATGGCAGCTGCAGAAGTAGCTATGACATTCGGCGGCGGCCCGACACTGGCTTACAGTGCTGCAGTTCTCACAGCAGCTCTCGACGAATTCGAACACGACTTCGAATAATTGAACAACCGGGGCATTGCCCCATCGACGGCATACGGGTGCATATTGCACCCGTATGCTTGTAATTTGCCGGAGGATATTTATGATCAGAGAAGTTTCAATCGCAAAAGTAGATACAGTATTAATAGACTGGGCAGTAAAGCCCGGAGACCATGTAGAAGTCAAGGACCTGCTGTGCACTGCAAAGCTTGGAACTATGACCAGAGAAGTAAACAGCAAAATCAGCGGAACCGTTAAGGAACTGCTTGCAAAACCGGGTGACGCTGTTGCCGGCACTGCAGTAGTCTGCACTATCGAAGAAGACGAAGTAGAAGAATGCGCAGCATCTTCCATCGAACCCGGAGCAATTGTAGAAATAAAGGCTGAAAAGCTTGGCGCAGACAAGGCTAAAGTTAAGGAAGTCTGCGTAAAGTTCGGTGAAACAATCAAGGCCGGCGCAGTTCTTGCAGTTGCAGCTGCAGGAAAATTAAATAAGGAAATTACCTCTCCCTACGGCGGAGAAGTTAAGGAAATAAATGCCGTTAAGGACGAAGACATCGCTAACGACCAGGTTATCGCAGTTATCGTTGCAGACGGCACAGAAGTTACAGCAAACTCCAAGGCCAAGGTGTCCGTTGCGGTCATCGGCGGAGGCCCCGGCGGCTACGTTGCAGCTATCAGAGCAGCACAGCTCGGCGGCGAAGTGACATTAATCGAAAAGAACAGAGAAGGCGGCACTTGTCTTAACGTAGGATGCATTCCCACAAAGGCTTTAATGCACAGCGCTGAAACCTATCTTACAGCTAAGAACGGCGCAAACGCAGGCGTTGTAGTCGAAGGCGTAAGCCTCAACTGGCCCCAGGTTCAGAACTACAGACAGGGCGTATCCGACAAGCTCGTAGACGGCGTTAAGGGCCTGCTGGCTGCCAATGGGGTCACAACAATTAAGGGCACAGCTGCTTTCGCAGACGCAAAGACAGTAAAGGTAGTTAAGGAAGACGGAACAACTGCAGAAGTAAAGGCAGATAAGTTTATTATTGCCACAGGTTCCTATCCCTTCATGCCGCCCATCCCCGGCCTGGAAGGCAACAAGGCTTGCATCGATTCCACAGGTGCACTTACGCTGGAAAAGCTGCCCGAATCCATGATTATCATCGGCGGCGGCGTTATCGGCGTGGAACTCGCCTGCGCATACAACGCATTCGGCACAAAGGTTACAGTAATCGAAATGCTGGACAGACTTATGCCTGTAATGGATCTGGAGCTTACAGTTGAAGCGCAGAAGATTATGGAAGCCAAGGGTATCGAATTCTGCCTGTCCACAAAGGTTGAAAGCTTCGAAGAAACAGCTGCAGGTTCAAAGGTTTACACAACTCTTGCAGACGGAACACCTAAGACCTTCGAAGCAGAAAAGGTTCTCGTAGCTGTAGGCAGAAGAAGCAATACAGCAAACCTCAACCTGGAAGCTGCAGGCGTTGCAGCGGACCGCGGCAGAATTACCGTTAACGAAAAGATGCAGACAAACGTAAACGGCATCTACGCTATCGGCGACTGCACAGGCAAGATTATGCTCGCGCACACAGCTTTCGCCATGGGCGAAGTTGCAGCTGAAAACGCAATGGGCGAAAACAGTGCTTACAGCGAAAGAGTAATTCCTTCCTGCGTATACATGTTCCCCGAATTTGCATCCGTTGGCCTCACAGAAGAACAGGTTAAGGCAAAGGGCTATGCATACAAGGTTGGTAAGATCCCCATGATTTCCAACGGCAAGTCCCTCATCATGGAAGAAACCGAAGGCTACGTAAAGATCCTGTCCGACGCAAGAAGCGGCAAGGTTCTGGGCGCACACATCCTGGGCGCAAGAGCTACAGACCTTATCGGCGAAGTTGCTGCAGTTATGCAGATGTACGGCACAGTTAAGGACATTATCGCAGCTGTACACTCCCACCCGACAGTATCCGAAGCTGTACACGAAGCAGCTCTCGCCTGCGAAGACAGAGCAATCCACTTTAAGTAATACTGTTTAATTGTGCGAAGGCGCTTAAACAGATATAATAAAAAGATAAGTTTGAATGCAAAAAGGCAACATAGAAAGGAGTCAATTCATGGCAGAAACATATAATCCCATTCCGTGGAGACTGCATGAAGACCTGGACAAATACGCCGTTGAGAAAAACGTTCCCGTATGGATCGGCGGAAAGAAAGTTATCGCAGACAGAGTCGTTAAGACCTGCTGCCCCCATAACTGCTACGATACCTGCGGCGAACGGGTTTATATCAAAGACGAAAAGGTTATAAAGATTGAGGGTGAACCCACTCACCCCATTACAAAGGGACATCTCTGCCTTAAGGGCTTTGCAAATGTTCCCAAGATAAACAGCCCCGAACGCGTTAAGTACCCCATGCTTCGCGTAGGCGAAAGAGGCGAAGGCAAGTTCAAGAGAATCTCCTGGAACGAAGCCATGGACTGGATGGTAGACAAGATCCACGAACTCCAGGAAAAGTACGGCAGAGAAAGCATCGTTGAATACGCTTACTCCGGCAACCGCGAACACCTGGCAAAGGCTGTAGCAGCAAGACTCTGGAACCTCATGGGCGCATCCAAGCTCGTAGGAAGCTTCTGCCTGCTCTCCGGCGTTGCAGGCTCCGTAGGCACAGTAGGAAGCCAGTACACAATGGACCCCCACATCTGGGCAGAACACGCAGACACAATCTTCCTCGTAGGCAGAAACTGCTCCGCTACAAACCCCCACATCTTCCCCTTCCTCTACAAGGCTAAGGAAAGAGGTGCAAAGCTGGTAGTTTCCGATCCTTACGCAACAGGCGTTGCAGCCAAGGCAGACCTGCACTTAAGACCCCGTCCGGGTACAGACGGAGCCATGGCTCTCGGCATGATCCACTGGATCCTCAAGAACAACCTGGAAGACAAGAAATTCATCGAAGAAAAGACTGTAGGCATCGAAGAACTCAGAGAACTTGTGGAAGAATGGACTCCGGAATATACCGAGGAAGTCACCACAATTCCTAAGGAACAGATTATTAAGGCTGCAGAACTCTTCGCTACTACAAATACAATGTTCGAAATCGGCTATGGCCAGCAGCGCTACAGCAACGGCCATCAGGTTCAGCAGGCTCTGGCATGCCTCGCTGCCGTTTGCGGCAGCTTCGGCAAGGAATCCGCAAACTACGACGGCATTTCCGGCATGGCATTCCCCGGAGTTACAGGCTTTGCTCATAACGCAGCAGTAGCAGTACCCGAAGGTGCAGAAATTCCCCCTGCAAGAATGGTTAACATCGCTGCTATCGCAAAGGCTATCCACGAAGCTAAGGAACCTCCCATCAAGGGCGTTATTTCCTACCGCGGCGGCCTCATTTCCCAGCAGCCCAACGTAGATTACACCATCGAAGCAGTTAAGTCCCTGGACATGTTCGTAACAATCGAACAGTTCATGACAGACGATACAGACTACGCAGATCTGGTTCTTCCCGCATGCCACTATCTGGAACAGTACGGCGTACATCCTTCCTACTGGCACAACTATCACCAGATCCTCGTTCCGGTGGCTCAGCCTCCCTACGAATGCGTACCCGACATCGAAATCTTCTGCGAACTGGGCAGACGCCTTGGCTACGAAGAATACTTCCCCAAGGATAAGACAGGCCTGGACTACGCAAGAGATCTGGTTGGAGACGAATGCGATTTCGACGCTATCGTATCTCCCAACGGTCCTGCAAGACACTCCGAAGAATGGTGCCCGGCAGTTCCTTACCAGACCTTCGATACTCCTTCCGGAAAGTTTGAATTCCATTCATCCGTACTGGAAGAAAGAGGCAAAAAGTTCCCCGGACACTACGATCCTCTGCCCAGATACTACGAACCGGACGAAAGCATTGCAGCTACACCGGAACTGGCAAAGAAGTATCCGCTCAACATCATCTCCCAGCACCCGTCCTTCAGAACCCACTCCCAGTACTACAATCTGCCGTGGATTCAGGAAATCGAAGGCCCCGCAAAGGTGTTCATGAGCAAGGAAGATGCTCAGTCCAGAGGCATTGCAGACGGAGATAAGGTAAGAATCTTCAACGACAGAGGCGAACTGGAAAACATTACAGCCAAAGTCGGCATAAGACTCAAGCAGGGCGTTGTTGAAATGAGCAGCGGCATGTGGGTCAAGCTGGGCGGAAGCGTAAACAAGCTTACAAAGCTCATCCCTGCCGGTCCCAGAGACATCCTGGCAGAAGACGGAATCCTTTCCGACTATAACGTTCTGCTGGACGGCAACACCGGCTCCTACTTTAACACCCTCGTAGAAATAGAAAAGATGTAAGGGAGGCTGTCATGGATTACAGAAATCAGCGCACTCTTTATATAGACCCGAAACGCTGCATGGGCTGCCGTGCCTGCGAAACAGTATGCAAACTGGAAAACGACCTCCCCAGAGGCCCCAGATTTACAATGGTTACGGAAATTGAAACAGGTGAAGGTCTGGACGAAAAGCTCAGCTTCCTGCCCATTCCCTGCCAGCACTGCGGCGATGCTCCCTGCGTAAAGGCCTGCCCGACAGGAGCTCTTTACAAGAGAGAAGACGGCATCGTATTAATCGAAAAGTCCAGATGCATTGGCTGTCACGAATGCCTGTGGGCATGCCCCTTCGGCGTACCCCAGTTCGGAAACGACGGACGCATGCAGAAGTGCACAATGTGCTACAACCGCATCGACGAAGGCGACCAGCCTGCCTGCGCAAAGAACTGCCCGGCAGAAGCCATCATCTGCGATACAGTAGAAAACGTATCCAGAATTATAAGAGAAAGATATTCCAAGAGCGCCAACACCATGAGCGGATTCATGGAAGAAGGCAAGTAGGAGGCAAAGCATGAAATTACTGACATTCGATCAGTCTAAATGCACGAACTGCGGCGCCTGCTCTGCTGTCTGCTCTCTGGAAAAGAAGGGCGTGGTGCAGCCGTCTCAGGCGAGAATTCACATTAAGGCTGCCTGTGCAGAAAACGGAGAAAAAGTTCTCCGCGCTTCCGTCTGCCAGCACTGCGCAAGACCCGTATGCGTAACAGCCTGCATGAAGGGCATTGTCCACAAGGACCCCGAAACAGGTTTTGTTTCCCGCGAAAAGGAAGGCTGCATAGCCTGCGCTGCATGCGCAGTCATGTGCCCCGTTGGTGCAGCAGTTCTCGATACTGACGCCAATGCATTCCTCACCTGCGACCTCTGCGGCGGCGACCCCGCCTGCGTTAAGGTCTGCAGCAGCGGTGCTTTAAGCTATGCAGACCCGGCAGAAGCCAGCGCAGCTTTCAGAAACAGCTATGCGCTAAAGGCAGTTGGAAGGGGGCTTGTAAAATGAGTACTCTTAAAATAAGCTGCGGCGCAGCAGACGCTAAAAGCGGCATCCTTCTTTCTGCAGGCATCCTCGCAGGATGCGGCGCACCCGGTGCAGATGTAATGATCTGGCAGGTTGCAGGAAAGAAAGGCTTTAAATACTACGAAAGCAGCAGACTTGCAGCTGCTATGAACTTTGCAGGCGCAGGACGCGTTGCCATTAAGGGCAAGTCCGAAGAACCGGTTGTAATCTATATTTCCGAAGGCAAGGCGGTTGCAGAACCCTTCTGCGGAAGCTCTAAGGAACTTCGCGACTACTACGTTACGGATAACACAGTTGTCCTGAGCGTGGAAGACTGCGGACTCATGGACGATGCAGGAAATATCTGCGGCGAAGAAGAAATCGCAGCTAAGCTTAAGTCCATGAATATCTGCGGAATCGTAGCAGAGGGAAGCGGCGCAGTAGTGCCCGCAGACGCAAAGCTGCTCAGGAAGACTATCGCAGGTATGTACGAAGCTTTAGATATGGCCTGCTGCCCCGAAATCGAGCCGGAGGACGAAGTTTATCTGGCTATGGGCATAAACCCCAAAGCAGTGTGCAAAAGCAGAAAATACAAGGGATTTGTTAAGAAGCTCGTAAAGGCAGTAAGCGGAGAGGAGGCTGAGTTATGATGAAGGCAGACGTACTCATCATCGGATGCGGCCCCGCAGGAAGCTGCGCAGCCTTTGCCGCAAAGAAGGCAAATCCGGATTTATGCGTTGTGGTCACCACTAAAGAAGCCCACAGCGAATATTCCGCACCTGCGCTCCCGGATTACCTGTCCGGCGAAATCGACAGGGAAATGCTTTTCGTAAGAAAGGCAAACGAATATAAAAAAGCCGGTATCCAGCTCCTGAGCGGAGAAGATATCGTTAAAATCGACAGAGAAAAGAAGATTGCAGTTTCCGCTTCCGGCAGGGAAATTTCCTACGGCAAGCTGGTTCTGGCCATGGGAAGCTTCCCCATCCAGCTCCGCAAGATGCCTGGAACAAATCTCCCCGGAAACTTCGTAACAAAGACCATCGACGACATCGAAGCCATTCTCGGATATAAGGGAAAGAGCGCTGTCGTAGTAGGTTCCGGCGCCATCGGTCTGGAAGGCAGCATGGCTCTTAAGGCCCGCGGCTACGATAAGGTTACCATGGTGGAAGCGCTGGATTGGCTCAGCCCCAAGTCTCTGGACAAGGCCTGCTCCGACAAGCTTACCCAGTCTCTGAATTCCTTCGGCGTTGAAGTTCTGGCCGGCGAATCCGTACAGGGCGTAGAAGGAACGGACAAGGTTACAGGTGTTGTAACTTCCAAGCGCACTATCCCCTGCGACATTATCCTCTGGGGTATCGGCATGCGCCCCGAAGTTACTCTGGCTAAGGACGCCGGTCTTGAAATCGGCGAACTGGGCGGTATCGTGGTTGACGAACGCATGCAGACTTCCGATCCGGATATCTATGCCTGCGGCGACTGCGTGCAGTCTGTTGACAGGCTTACAGGACAGCCCGCAATGCATCTCTTCTGGGAACCTGCCCAGAGAGGCGGCGAAGCAGCAGGTCTTAACTGCGCAGGCGGCGAAGCAATCTACGACGGCTCCACAGCTATTTTCCTTACTCACAAGGGCGGCCTTGCAATCGCTGCATTTGGCAGAACCGAAGACTCTTACAAGGGCGAAGGCTGCGTAGTTCTGGAAGAAAATACCAGAAAGAGCTACAGAAGATTAATCTTCGAAAAGGGCAAGCTTACAGGCGCCCAGATGGTGAACACCATGGAAGACGTGGACCTGCTCCTGGACCAGATTACAAAGAACTCCGTAGTGCGCCCCGGCGCATGGGATCTTTCCACAGTAATCGAAGACCTGGAGGGCAAATCCGTAAGAGACTGCATCAATTACTTCAGAAAAGAGCGCAGAGCTTTATTAAAATAGGGTGACCCCAATCAGAACCATATATTTTTTACAATCCCTTTCCGATAATCCGTACTGCAATCTGGCTCTGGAAGATTATCTGTTTTCCATTGAGCAGGATAAGGAATTCCTTATGCTCTGGCAGAACAGACCTTCCGTTATAGTGGGCAGATATCAGAATACGGCTGAGGAAATAAACAGGGAATATATTGCAGAAAATAATATCACCGTCGCCAGACGCATGTCCGGCGGCGGCGCTGTTTATCATGACCTCGGAAATCTGAACTACACTATAATTGTGAACGAGGGCAGCGATACTCTGGATTTCTCGGACTTCGCAAGACCTGCAGTCCGGGCTATGAAGAAGTTCGGCGTGGAAGCTGAGTTTTCCGGAAGGAACGACATAGTAGCGTATCCGGACCCGGACATGGCCGAGACTTTCTGCTTTTCCGAAGAAAACCTGCCGCGCAAGCTTTCCGGCTGTGCCCAGCTTTCGAGAAACGGCAGAACGCTCTACCACGGCTGCATACTGGTTAACTCGGACACGGAGGCGGCCTCCGCTGCGCTCCGGCCCAATCCGGCCAAGTACGAATCTACGGCTGTAAAATCCGTAAGATCGAGGATTGTAACTCTCGCAGATCTGGCAGACCGCCCGGTGGATGCGGCCGGCTTTGCCAAAGTGCTTAAGGAGGAAATCGCGGCAGATTTTGTCGGATTAACTGCCGGCCCCGCGGCGGATGCGGCAGATTTTGCAGAGTTTGCAGCTTCCCGGAAATCCGGCGAATCCGCTGAATCTTCCGGTGTCTCCAGAATCCTCGTGCCTTACGAGCTCAGCAGCGAAGCTGAGGCGGAAATCGCTAAGCTGGCAGAAGAGAAGTATTCCACCTGGCAGTGGAACTACGGATTCTACGGAGATTACAAGGTTTCCAGGATCAAACGCTTCGACTTCGGCACGTTAACAGTTAGTTTGACTGCAGAAGAGGGAATTATTAAAGATTTAAAGATCTCCGGAGATTTCTTTGCTAAAAAGGATCTTTCCGGCCTGGAAGAAATTCTTTCCGGCTGTCCGATCGACAGTTCCCTTAAATCCGTTCTGGATGCCGCAGACTGCTCTTCCTACATCGCCGGCCTCAAAGCGGAAGACCTGGCCGGACTTATCTCGTGATTGCGGTCACGGTT
>JAKSSQ010000190.1 GCA_024403005.1 Clostridia bacterium
TGTCTGCGAAGGAAGCGTCCATTTCTTCTCTTCCAATGTTGTTAATGATGAGGTTTGTGGCAGTATTGTCGGAAATCTGAATCATTAACTTAAGCAGTGTTTCGATGGGGAAATCCACTTCTCCGGGGAAGGCCTTAACTGCGCCGCAGCCGCCAACCTTGTCTGCATCTGTGCAGTGGATTGTGTCCTGCAGGGAAATCTTGCCTTCGTCTGCCAGCTGCAGATATCTTAAAAATACAGGAAGTTTAATAACGGAAGCAGGCTGGAGGGATTCGTTTTCGTTATATGCGAATTCGTCTCCTGTTACCAGATTCTTGTAGTACATGGCAACTGTGCCTTCCATGGATTCAAGCTGCTTTAAAAGACTTTCTTTGTATTCGTTTGTAAGCATATTTACCTCCCGAAACGGACGGAACGTCCGAGTTTGGCATTTACGATGCTGCCGCTTTCTGCAGCGATTTCACCGCCGACAATTACATAATCTATACCTTCGGGTACAAGGGTCGGTTCTTCGAAAGTTGCCTTGTCCTTAATGGTTTCGTAGTTGAGGATGACGATATCCGCATCGCAGCCTTCTGCAAGGCGTCCTTTTGCCTTGATTCCAAGCCTTTCGGCCGGGCGAGACGTCATGTTTGCAAAGCCTTCCATAAAGCCTACCTTGCCGGTCTTTATGTACTCTGCAATATATCTGGGGAAAGAACCTGCTGCTCTGGGGTGGCCCTGGTCTCCGCTGCGGAGGCCGTCGCTTCCCAGCATTACCAGCGGGTGGCGAAGAGCCATGTCCACGTCTTCTTCTGCCATAAGGAAGCCTACGGTAATGTCGTTCGGGGCATTTTCTCTTTCCCAGTCGTAGATTTCCTTAGTGCACCTCTGCCCTGCATATTTGCCTGTGGACATCATGATTGCACTGTAATCTGCGTTGTATTCTGCGAAATTCTCCGGATCGTAGGTGGTTGCACCGATGTGAGTGGAGAATGCAGTGTAGGGATAGCAGTCGCACATGATGTCTGTGCCCTCTTCCCTGTATTTTTCGATATCCTTGAGAAGCTGAGCCATCTGGCCGTAGCCGCCCATGCTTCCGATGTGGGAAATCTGAACTCTGCAGCCTGTTGTCTTAGCCAGGTCGTCCATTTCCTTAACAGCTGCGAAAACTCTGCTTACGTCGTTGCGGACGTGGCTTGTGACGAGCCTTCCGTCCTTTGTGCACAAAGCTGCGAGCCTTGTCATTTCTTCCATTCTCGTGCCGGGAATGTACTTAACGCCGAAAGAAACGCCCATGCATCCTGCATCCAGGTATTTCTGAGCCATCGCAACCATGTCTTCCAGCTGCGCATCGCTTACCGGAGCGTATTTGTCCGGCTGACCGCAATGTTCGCGGATGTAGGAATGGCCTGCGAAAAGGCCGAGGTTCATGCAGTTGCCGTGTGCGTCTACGTAGTCCAGGCAGTCTGCCGGATCCATATAGTTGTCACCGCAGTTGCCGCCCATGGCGGTTGTGACGCCCATCAGCAGCATGGATTTGGATATATCCTGCTTTAAAACGCCTGTTTCCTTGTCGTAGGGGTCTTCGTGCATGTGGATATCCACGAAGCCCGGACATACAATTCTGCCCAATGCATCGATAATGCGGTCTGCATTGGGTTCATCCTTTGTGATTGCGGCAATCTTGCCGTCTTCCACCAGGACGTTGAGAATTTCGTCCGTCTTAGAGGCAGGGTCTACGACTCTTCCTCCTTTAATCAAGGTTTTCATTAGAGTTCCCTTCTTCCTTCCATAGCCTTTGAAAGCGTTACTTCGTCGGCGTATTCCAGGTCGCCCCCTACGGGCAGGCCGTGGGCAATTCTTGTGGCCTTAATTCCGGCCGGTTTTATTAATTTAGCTATGTACATAGCCGTCGCTTCGCCTTCGATGTTGGGGTTTGTGGCCAGGATAACTTCGTTTATATCGTTTTCCTGCAGGCGCACGATTAAGGACTTAAGGTTAATGTCCTCCGGACCAATGCCGTCCATGGGGGAAATCGCACCGTGGAGCACGTGGTAGAGGCCGTTGTATTCGCGGACTCTTTCCATGGCGGATACGTCTCTTGGGCTTTCCACGACGCAGACCACGTGGCCGTCTCTGGAGCTGTCGCTGCAGATCGGACAGGGGTCCACATCCGTAAGGTTGCCGCAGACGGAGCAGTACTTCATCTTAGTCTTTGCTTCGATAATGGAGTCTGCAAGCTGGCGGGCTTCCTCTTCGGAAAGAGACATAATGTGGAACGCCAGTCTCTGGGCGCTCTTTCCGCCGATTCCGGGCAGTTTTCCCAGTTCGGATATTAGTTTTGTTAAAGGCTTAGCGTAGTGTTTCATATTAGAACAGTCCTGCGGGCAGACCCATGCTGCCTGTTACCTTGGACATTTCCTGCTGGGAGATTTCGTCGATCTGGCGCATAGCTTCGTTTGCAGCTGCAACGATGAGGTCCTGGAGCATTTCGATATCGTCCGGATCTACTACTTCCGGCTTGAGTGTTACGCTTACCAGTTCGTGCTTGCCGTTAACCTTTACGGATACAGCTCCGCCGCCTGCGCTTGCTTCTGTTTCCTTAGCTTCGATAGCGTTCTGAGCTTCTTCCATGCGCTTCTGCATAGCCTGAATCTGCGCCATCTGAGCCATCTGGCTGTTCTGCTTTACGCCGGGTCTCTTGCCGGCTTTCATTCCTTTACCCATTGTTTCCTCCTGGTATTTATCAGTCTTTTACTATAGTTACGAGTTTTAATTTCTTTCCTGTCTCGAATTCCATGATTTCCTCGAGCAGGGCTGCATTTTTCTTTATCTGGTCTTCGAAAACTGCGTTTCTAACCTGCACTGTGAATTCCTTTGCGCTCATTCCCCTTAAAATGGAGCCGGACATGCGGATCATCGGGGAAATTCTGCTGTCTTCCAGCACGCGTAGCCACAGTTCGTCGTTTTCCGTGGCGGAAATCGGTTCAGCTGC
>JAKSSQ010000191.1 GCA_024403005.1 Clostridia bacterium
CCAGCACGCGTAGCCACAGTTCGTCGTTTTCCGTGGCGGAAATCGGTTCAGCTGCCGGCTTGGAAGGTCTTGGGGCTTCCTGGGGCGGCATGGACACCGGTTCGTCCACGTAATCTGCCGGGGGCGCGATGTCGAAGAATTCCGAAGGCGGTGCTTCCGAAGAGTTCATCGCAAAGAACGGGTCTTCCTCCGGTTCGGGAGCTTTCTGCACAGGTGCAGGTGCTGCGGGCTTTGGAGCCGGGGCCGGAGTCTGAACCACAGGTTTCGGTGCTTCAGCCGGTTTCGCTGCCGCTGTTTGACCCACTGCAGGGACCGTTCTTCTTACGGGAACGGCTTCTTCAACTTCCCCTTCCGACATGGTTATAATGGCCAGTTCGAAGAGAATTCTGGGGCGCGGAGACCACTTTGCATCTGCTAAAGCCTTGGAAAGCTGCAGAACGCACTGTCTTATGCGCTCCATGGAAACGCCTTCTGCCTGAACTCTTAATCTTTCGATGTTTTCAAGAGAAAGATTGAGCACTGCTTCCGGCTGCTTTGTGTATTTAATTATCATAAGGTTGCGGAAATGTTCCACCCAGTCCTTGCCGAATTGGTTCACTTCCTTGCCCTCTGCCAGGACCTTGGCCAGAACTGCCAGGGCTTCTCCGGTCTGCCCTGAGAGCACCTTATCGGTAATTTCTATGTAGGTTTCGGAGCCTGCCATGCCCAGAAGCTGGAGCACGTCTGCCCTCGTAATGTGGCCGCCGGCGGAAACGCATCTGTCCAGCAGGGAAAGACCGTCTCTTACGGAGCCGTCTGCATTTGCAGCGATTAAAGCCAGGGCATCGGAATCGATTTCAGAACCGATTTCCCTGCAGATCTCCGCGAAGCGCTTCATAAGCACTTCTTCGCTTACTCTGCGGAAATCCAGCCTTAAACATCTGGAAAGTATGGTTGCAGGCAGCTTTGTAAGCATGTGGGCTTCGTCGATAATGTAGACCTTGTATCTGCCCTGGATAGGCGGGAAGTTTACGGTGTCGCGGAGCTCTCGGATATCGTCTACGCCGCGGTTAGATGCTGCGTCGATTTCCATTACGTCTACAAAGCTTCCTTCTGCGATGGATCGGCAGTTAGCGCACTTGCCGCAGGGCTTTTCCACATTACCTTCTTTTTCGCCGGTGCAATTGAGCGCCTTAGCCAGAAGTCTTGCAGTTGTGGTCTTTCCTGTGCCTCTTGTGCCGCAGAAAATATAGGCGTGCCCCGTAGTTCCGGAAGCAAGCTGGTTTTTAAGTATTCTTTCTATATGTTCCTGTCCGAGAAGGGTTTCGAAGGTTTCCGGGCGGAAGCTGCGGTAAAGAGCCTGATACATTTAGACCTCGTAAAATGTCCTGAATTATAAATGATTATAAAAAACAATTGCCTCCGGTTAGCTCCGCCGAAATGCCAGACTTCCCTGCGGCACATAAGAAATTCCGCTTATCGCTGCTTCCTTCCGGACCTGACGAGGTTCACAGATTCTTATTGCGCAGGATCCGGCAGTCCCGACGAAGCTAATCCGAGGCAATTGAGTAAGTTTTATTTAATTAAACTGCAAATAGTATTATACGTTAAAAAGCCGTATTTAGCAACGAGAGATTGCACCGCCGCGGCCTATTCGGCAAAATTAAATCTTCTTTAAGGGAGCCATGTCCTTTGCAAGCTTTTTGGTGCCCACGGAGTCGAATATAATGGTGACTACGCTGCCTTTAAGCTCGATAACAGTGCCCTTGCCGAACTTGGGATGTTCTACCAGATCTCCCGGGTTCAGCTCTGCGCCGGCCAGGGTCTGCACCTTGCGTTTAGCCGGTGCGGACATAACTTCTGCAGCCTGCTTAATCGGAGAAACATATCTTTCCACAGGGGCGAAAGATGCGCGGGTATCGTATCTGTCGAAGGATACGCCCTTGCCCTTCTTTTCGTAAATTGCGTTGCCGCACAGGTATTTCTTATCGATTTCCTTAAGGAATGGAGATTCGGAAGTGTAATCCGTCTTACCGTAGAGCATGCGCATTTCCGCGGAGCTCATAAAGAGGATCTTCTTTGCGCGGGTCATGCCTACGTAGCACAGTCTGCGCTCTTCTTCCATGCCTTCGCCTCTGTCCAGAGTTCTGTAGCTGGGGAAGATGCCGATTTCCATGCCGGGCATGAATACTACCGGGAATTCCAGGCCCTTTGCGGAGTGCATGGTCATTAAAGCAACTGCATCCTGGTCTGCCTTGTGGTTGTCCACGTCGGAGAGCAGTGCAAGGCCTTCCATGAACTTTTCCAGGGTTAATTCTTCCTGGATTTCGTCCATTTCCTTCTGCTTTTCGGAGATTACGGACTTGAATTCCATGAGGTTTTCGATGCGTCCGTCGGCTTCGATTGTGTTCATCTCTTCCAGAGCCTGCAGGTAGCCGGAGCGACTTAAGATCATGTCGTAGATTTCGTCTACCTTCATGCGTTCCTGTTCCACGTTAAGGGAGCGGAGCATTTCCGTAAAGTTCTTAACGAGGGGTCTGGTCTTCGCAGTGAGCCCATCAAAGACTTCCGGTTCTTCCAGAGCTTCCAGCATGGAAAGGTTCATTTCCGCAGCGTAAGCGCGGATATTCTTTTCTGTCTTATCGCCTATGCCGCGCTTGGGTTCATTCAGAATGCGGCTTAAGGAAGTGTCGTCCTTGGGGTTTAAAACAAGGCGCATGTAGCACATTACGTCCTTGATTTCCTTGCGGTCGTAATATCTAAGGCCGGAAAGAACCTGGTAGGGAATGTCCTTGCCGGAGAAGCTTTCTTCGAAGCGGCGGGACTGCACGTTGGTTCTGTAGAGCACTGCAAAGTCGGAGAACTTAAGGCTTTCGTCCTTGCGCATTAAGCTGCGGATCTTTTCTGCAGTCCAGCGGGCTTCTTCTCTGTCGTCCTGGGCTCTGTAGTATTCGATCTTTTCGCCTGCTTCTGCAGTAGTCCAGAGCT
>JAKSSQ010000192.1 GCA_024403005.1 Clostridia bacterium
TGTATTACTTCATGGACCCCGAAACATTCGATCAGGTTCCCATGTCTCTTGAACTTGTAGAAGAAGCTATCAAGTGGATCAGAGAAAACGACGAAGTTACAGTTAAGTCCTTCCAGGGCAGCCCGTTCATCGTAGAACCCGAAAACTTCGTAGACCTGCTCGTAACAGACTGCGAACCCGGCGTAAAGGGCAACACAGCTACAAACGTTACAAAGGCTGCTACAGTTGAAACAGGCGCAGTTGTTCAGGTTCCCATCTTCATCGAATCCGGCGAAAAGATTCAGATCGATACAAGAACCGGCGAATATCTCGGAAGAGCAAAATAAGTCAGTCAATTCAAGGACCGGTTTATCCGGTCCTTTTTATTTAAAAGGTTAACAATGGCAAGATCAAGACAGAGAAAAAAATCAAGGGGCGGTTTTAAATATATCCTGCTCCTCGCATTCATCCTGTTAATGATGGTAATCCTGGCTAACAATGTGCTCGTAAAGTACATGCTCTACGACGAAGCCAAGGATCCCGGCAATACAGACGTGATTGCGGTCAACATACCCAGCGGCGCTTCTACGGAAAGAATCGCCAATATTCTGCACGATAACGGCATTATCGACGACGTTAAGGCCTTTAAGCTCAAGTCCAGATTCAACAAGCTGGACGGAACATTCCAGGCAGGGGACTACCACTTCAGTCCTTCCATGACCACATCAGAGATTATGAAGGCTCTGCAGAGCGGACACTACGAAACTGCAAGATTTACTATTCCAGAAGGCTACAATATTCGCCAGACAGCTGCAAAGCTGCAGGAACTGGGCTTTATAAGCGACGTTCAGGAATTCTACGATGCCTGCGAAGACGAATACGACTACGAATTCTTCGGATGGCTGGACGGCAGCCAGAAAGATCCTACCGGCACACTTTCCGCAAAGGCTAACAGGCTGGAAGGCTTCCTGTTCCCGGATACCTACGAAGTCTTTGTAGGCGCAACTCCGCACCAGATTATCGACAAGATGCTGGGCCAGTTCGAAAAGAAATGGCAGGAAGTAGGCGGTTTCGACACAGACAGCGGCCTGAGCATTCAGGAACTGGTAACAATCGCTTCTCTCATCGAAAAGGAAGCTAAGGTCGACTCCGAAAGACCTCTCGTAAGCTCCGTAATCTACAACAGACTGGACATCGACATGAAACTCCAGTTCTGCTCCTCCGTAATCTATTCTCTCGGACAGTGGAAGAGCAGATTGCTCTACAGCGACCTGGAAGTAGATTCCCCGTACAACACTTATAAATACAGCGATCTGCCTCCCGGACCAATCGCATCTCCGGGCAAGGCGAGTCTGGATGCAGCTTTAAATCCTGCAAATACCGACTACCTGTACTTCGTTCTGAAGGGCAACGGCACCGGTGAACACAATTTTGCAAAGGATTACAGCAGCTTCGCAAATTATAAGCAGGACTACCTGAATACACAGGCAGATTAATTCAATACTCAAACAAAAAGAGGCACCTCGTTGAACAGGTGTCTCTTTTTTGGTATAATTACTTTGGCAGTTTATTGTCATTTTTTGGCGTGCAGCCGAAAGGTAATATGAGTACAAGAATAGAAACAGAGAAAGCTTCTCACGAGCTTATAGCATCCTGCGCAGAGAACGCAATCCTTTCAGTTGAAGGGGTTTCGGAGCTTACAAACAGCCCGGATCTGGGCGTCATAATCGATGCGGACAAGAGAAAAGGCCTTAAAGTATCCGATTCCAAAGACGGTCTGGTTATCGATGTATGGCTCAAGGTGTTTTACGGCACGAAAATACCGGAAACAGCCTGGAATGTGCAGACAAAAGTTAAAAAAAGGATAGCTGATGTCTCGGACGAAGTAATAGCAAAAGTTAACATACATGTAGTTGGCGTCACATTTAAAGACGATGAAAGGAAACTATAATATGAATAGAATGAAGGCAAGAGAACTGGCCATGCAGATGCTGTTCTCCATGGAAGCAAGAAAGGATTTCTCCCCCGAATGCAAGGAAGATTTCCTGCTGGCATACCCGGCAGAAGACCAGTTTGCCTACGTAAACGCTGTTTATAACGCTTACGCAGACCACATCGAAGAAATCGATGCAAAGATCGAAGAAAGCTCCAAGGGCTGGCACATCAACAGAATGGCCAAGGTAGACCTGGCTGTTTTAAGAGTTGCCATCGCAGAGAGCAAGTACATGGTTAACCCCACACCTGTAAGCGTTGCAATCAACGAAGCTGTAAACCTTGCAAAGGAATTCGGCGGAGACGATTCCGGCAAGTTCGTTAACGGCGTTCTCGGCAGAATTTCCAGAGAAAATGAACAGGCTTAGTCTCGGAATAGATACAAGCAATTACACGACATCCGTTGCGGTCACAGATAGAGACGGAAACATTCTGGCAGACGAAAGAAGGCTTTTAAAGGTTAAGCAGGGCGAAAAGGGCTTAAGGCAGTCCGACGCGCTCTACCAGCACTGGCAGAACCTGCCCGACCTTCTGGAAGGCGTTTTAAAAGCTTACGGAAAAGACCTGGCAGTTATCGCGGTAAGCACAAGGCCCAGACCTGTGGAAGGTTCTTACATGCCGGTGTTCAACGCAGGCATTGCCGCAGCGAGGATACTGGCAGCCCAGACCGGCGCGGTTTTGCTGGAAACAAGCCACCAGGAAGGCCACATAGAGGCTGCGTCCAGGGGCAATGCGGTTGCTCCCGCTGACCCAATCATCTGCGCACATCTTTCCGGCGGAACCCTGGAACTCGTCTATTCTTCCGAGACCGAATATAAAGTAGTCGGCGGAACGAAGGACATTTCCTACGGACAAATACTGGACAGAACAGGTGTGGATGCAGGCTATGAATTTCCGGCTGGCAAAAGCATAGACCGGCTGGCATGCTCCTTTAGCCCG
>JAKSSQ010000193.1 GCA_024403005.1 Clostridia bacterium
AGTTTTCAAAGCCCCATTCGTAAAGCTTAATGGAATCTGCGAAGCGTCCCAGATCGGAAGAACCGAGAACTACGCAGAGCAGGTTTGTATCGCCCCTCTTGCAGGCAGAAACAAGGCATCCGCCGGCAGCGCCTGTGTAGCCGGTCTTAATGCCGTAAGTGCCATCGTACTTGCAGTAGCGAAGCTGGCTTCCTACGTAGATTCTGTTCTTGTCCTGAGTGTCGTTGAGGAGCAGATTTGTAGTATTCAGATGTCTTTCGGAGCTCTTATTCGTTGCGGGTACTGTGTACTCGTAGTTCTGAACGATTTCGCGGAAAGCTTCGTTCTTCATGCAGTACTGAGCGATTAAAGAAAGATCTCTTGCAGTACTGTAGTGGTTTTCGTCGTGGAGTCCGTTGGGATTTACGAAATTGGTGTGTTCACAGCCGATTTCCTTGGCCTTTGCATTCATCGTGACCGCGAAGTTGTCCACGGAACCTGCAACAGCTTTGCCGATTGCGATGGCGCAGTCGTTGGCGCTGGGAACCATCATGGCGTGGAGAATGGTGTCCACAGGCATCATTTCGCCGTCCTTAAGATCGATAGTGGTTCCCCTTGCTGCAGCTGCCTCCGAATCGGCAGTTATAACCGCATCCGGCTGAAGGTTTTCCAGGCCCAGGATGCAGGTCATCATCTTGGTCGTGCTTGCGGGATAATTGCGTTCATCGGCACTCTTTTCGTAAAGAACTTCACCGGAGTTCATATCTACCAGAATTGCGGCTTTTGCATCGATTCTGGGCTCCGGAGTTGCACCGTAAACGCAGGCAGGCACAGCTGCCATAAGCATCACAAGTATTAATATTAATCCTGTAAGTCTCTTCATACTCTAATCTCAAAATTTGTTCTTTAGAACCAGTTTTCCTTAGCGTAATCCATAATTGTAATGCCGCCGTCTGCGTCCAGAACTGTACCTGTAAAGCCGTCCTTTGTGCAGAGGTAGCGGTAGCTGTAGCCCTGGTTGAGTTCAGCCAGGTCGTTAGCCATAATGTAGTCCATATTGTTCTTTGCAGCCAGTTTCTGAGCCACTTCGTAGAGGTGGTCCTTTTCCACGTTTTCCAGGAGCTTGCATCCGATAAGGAGTGCATCGGGGAACCAGCCTCTCAGGTTGCTGATGATCTTTGTAGTAAGGGTCAGCTTTGTTGTAAGGTGCGGTTCGTAGCTGGAAATCTTGGAATCGTCTCTAACCACGCAGTCGGGCTTAACAAGGATATTCAGGATAAATTCTTCCAGAGCTTCCCTGTCCATGCAGTCGGTAGCCATGATCTTTTCTGCAATTTCTGCAGCCATATCTTCCATTCTGAAGGAAAATTCGGGTCTGTAGTCGCCGACTGCTGCAGCGTGGATAATTACGTCGTACTTTTCTCCGCATTCGGCTTCAGCCTTGATTGCGTCCAGCATTTCCTGGCAGCTGTCGATGGATACCAGCTTAACATTGGGATTGTCTGCCAGACCGTAAGCTGCAAATTTAGCGCTGCGAAGAACGCTGTGGTGGAATATAAGAGTAACCTTATCCCCTGCTTCCAGGGCTGTCTTAGCGAAAGCGCAGGAGAGAGAACCGGTGGACATGTTTGTAATTGTCATTACCTTGTCGATTGCTTCATTAGTCGGTCCGCCGGTGATAAGTATGTTTTTCATTGCCGTAAAAATTGTCCTTTCCATCCCGGGTCACCGCGTGACCCAATGGGAAACTTGATGTTTTAACATCGCTGCTTTATAATGCTTTTAATGGTTTATTATAGCATAAAATAATTCTCTTATGGAGGTTTTCATGGATAATATAATGATTGCCGCAACTCAGAACAAAGGCAAACTCAAGGAACTCAGACAGATTACCGAAAAGTTCGGTCTGGAGCTCATTTCCATGGCAGATGCAGGCTATGCAGATCTGGATGTGGAAGAAACAGGCACAACTTTCAGAGAAAATTCCCTTATTAAGGCCAAGACAGTAGCAGAACTTACAGGAAAGCCATGCATCGCAGACGACACAGGGCTCTGCGTAGACTATCTTAACGGTGAACCGGGAATCAATTCCGCAAGATATTCCGGCGTGCACGGAGACGACCTGGCCAACAGAACAAAGCTCTTAAAGGCTCTGGAAGGCGTACCCGCAGAAAAGCGCGGCGCACACTTCACCTGCTGCATTACAGTTTACTATCCGGACGGAAAGACTCTCGTTGCAGAAGGCATCTGCCCCGGCAGAATTTCCGAAGAAGAAATGGGCGACGGCGGTTTCGGCTACGACAAACTCTTTATCCCCGAAGGCCACGAAGAATCCTTCGCTTCTCTTGGCGTAGAAGTTAAGAACGTAATCGGCCACAGAGCAAGAGCGCTGGCAATCCTGGAGGAAATGCTGGGCCAGTAGAGGCGAGTTTTGCCGAAAACCGGAGCTTATGGCCCGGTTAACAGAAATTTATTTACAGTAAATAAAAAATCCGGAGGGTAACTTTCCTCCGGATTTTTAATTGCTTTTATGCTGTTTTTCTGCAGATTTGCAGCTATTCCCTATTCTTCTGCGTCCAGCAGAGAGTGGATGCGGTGGTTCACCATTGCGAGAGCAACCTGGTTGTGTCCGCCTTCGGGAATAATAACGTCTGCGTACTTTTTAGAGGGTTCAATGAACTGTTCGTGCATCGGCTTAACAGTCGTAAGGTACTGGTTTACGATGGAATCCAGAGATCTGCCTCTCTCCTTTACGTCGCGGAGCACACGGCGCAGGATTCTTACGTCTGCATCGGTGTCGATGTAGAGCTTAATATCGAACATATTGCGCAGTCTTTCGTCCGCAAAGATAAGGATGCCTTCCACGATGATAACCTTGGACGGGAATACTTCCACAACTTCCTTGGATCTGTTGTGGTCTGC
>JAKSSQ010000194.1 GCA_024403005.1 Clostridia bacterium
TGCGCAGTGCTAACGTGATGAAGGGGGACGGGGGTGCTTTAGCCTGCTAAAGTGCTAAAGCACCCCCGTCCCCCTTTAGTGTGCTAAAGCGGTGAAGCGTACCCGTCCCCAAATGTAAACTATCCGGGGGAGGGGGAGTGTGGGAAAATGGAGTGAACGGAAGCAGAAAAGAAGATATGAAAAGAAAAAATAGAACGTTTAAAGAAAACAGCGGCCCCAAGATCCGCATAGCGGTGTGCAGCCCGTGCGGCGGCAGCGGAGTTAGTTTAATTGCAGGCACTCTGGCATACATCTATGCAGAAAAAGGACGAAGCGTATCCCTTACAGAGCTTGGAAAACCGGGGTTCTTCCACAGTTTGGATCTGGAAAAGAAATTCCTGCTGCGCGGGTTCACCGACTATTTTGCGGCGGCGGCCCAGCGGAAAAACATGCGCAGCCCGGAGTTTTTAAAAGCCGGAAAACGCAACGAATGGCAGGGAATAAACTGGATCGTGAACCCATCGTCCGCCTCGCAGGAACAAATCCCGGAAATTATGCGTCTAATATATAACGCGCCCGACGAATACAATATTCTGGACTGCTCGGGCCTTGCAGGAGACCTGCTTGAGAACGTGCTTGCCGAGGCCGACAGAATTTTTATAGTGCTGGACCCTCTGCCGTCCAGGCTTCTGCCGTGCACGGATTCTTTGCAGAGACTTCGCATTCTTTTCCCCGAAGCTGCACTTATTGTGAATAAAATGAACAGCGGAGTACACCGCGGAGAACTGGAAAAATTCCTCGGCAGCGCAGTCTGCACGGAAGTGCCGGCAGTGTCCGCCGAAACCATATATAAAGCCGAATATGCCTGCGTGCTGCCCTGCACCCTCGGCGAGGGAAAACAGCTGATTGGTTCACTTAAAAAACACGAATAAATAGGCTTCTGCGGTTGCTTGATACCTGATATATGGTATAATTAGGTGTTAAATTATGTCTAAAACCACAAGGGGTCAACCGTGATTAAATTTGATAGCGTAACAAAGAAATACGGCGAAAATGTGGGCCTCGAAAATGCGACAATCAACATTAACCGTGGCGATTTCGTATTCCTCATCGGACCTTCCGGTGCGGGCAAATCCACATTTATCAAGCTGATACTTAAAGAAATAGAACCGGACGGCGGCCATATTTACGTAGAAGGCAAGGAAATTACTCATCTTTCCAACAGAGAAATTCCTCCTCTTCGCAGAAGCATCGGAATGGTATTCCAGGACTTCAGACTGTTGCCCAACAAGACAGTTTTCGAAAATGTAGCTTTCGCAATGGAAGTTGTTCACAGCTCTCCCAGAGCAATTAAGCGCCAGGTTCCTCAGGTGCTTACGCTCATGGGCATCGAAGATAAGGCAGACAAGTTCCCCAACCAGCTTTCCGCAGGCGAGCAGCAGCGTGTAGCCATCGCAAGAGCCATCATCAACAACCCGAAGATGCTCATCGCAGACGAACCTACAGGCAACCTGGACCCGGATACAGCATGGGAAATCATGAAGCTTATCGACCAGATTAACCGCAGAGGCACTACTATCGTTATGGTAACCCACTCCAAGGATATCGTTGAACGAATGGGCAAGCGAGTAGTTGCAATCGACCACGGACACATTGTCCGCGATTCCGTGGGAGGCGAGTACGGCTACGATGATTAAGAGTTTTCAGTATTCAACAAAGCAGGCCTTTGTACAGGTCTTCAGAAACAAGGGTATGGCTCTGGCATCCATATTCTCCATCACAGCCATGCTTTTAATCCTCGGTCTGTTCTCTTTCCTTACAGTAAACGTAAATTACTTTACCGAAAGCGTTAAGGACCAGTTCGACACTATCGAAGTTTACCTTCTGGACGAAACTACCGAAGCAGAAGCAGACGTAATGAAGCGCAGCCTGGAAGCCATGGACGAAGTAGAAACAGTAGACTACATCTCCAAAGACCAGGCCATGAAGGAATTCAAAAAGCGCTGGGGCGACAACGCCTACATGCTGGACGGCCTCGCAGTAAACCCGCTTCCCAACTCCTTAAGAGTTAACCTTACATCCCTGGAAGGCGGCGAACTCATGGCAGAAATCTGCCGCAACATGGTCGGCGTAGAAGACGTGCGCTACTACCAGACAGAAGTTTCCAAGATCCTTAAAATTGCAGACATCATGCAGAAGGGCGCACTTGTAATCATTCTGTTCCTGGTAATCGTATCCATCGTAATCGTATCCAACACGGTTAAACTTACGGTTATGGCCCGCCAGCGCGAAATCGCAATCATGAAGTTCGTCGGCGCAACAAACTGGTTCATCCGCGGACCAATGCTCATGGAAGGTGTGGTCATCGGCCTCATCTCCTCCCTTATCGCGCTGGCTCTGTCCTGGCTCATCTACGCAAGAATGGTAGACGGTTTAGGCAGCCAGACCTTAATTCTCCTGTCTACAAGCCTTGTAGATACCAAGTTCATGATGACAAATCTCGCATGGATTTTCGTGGCTCTGGGAATCAGCATCGGTTCCTTCGGCAGTATCATCTCCATGAGAAGATTCCTGAAAGCTTAAGCGGACCCGCACGGGCAGGAAAGATTTAGTTAATGAAAATCAAAGCAAAAGTTACACTTTACAGCTTAATAGTGCTGCTTATCGCAGGTGTTCTGTTGACCCCATTCACCTACGGCACGGAACTTTCCGACCTGCAGAATAAGCTCAACAAGGTTACAAACAACAAGAATAACCTGCAGAATCAGCTGAACCAGGGCAAGAAGGAAGCCGGCGAATTAGGCGCTGAAATCGCAGCTCTGGAAAAGCAGATTTACGCAAGAGAGAGCGAAATCAACTCCCTCGAAAGAAACATAAACAAGACCAAGCAGGACAT
>JAKSSQ010000195.1 GCA_024403005.1 Clostridia bacterium
GCTGAGATCTGCAGGAACTGCAATCTCTCCGGCTTCTGCCAGCAGTCTGTCCAGCGTTTCGTCGGACATGGCCTGAACTGCCGTAATATCTATTAAGTTGTCTCTTCTTGTGTCGTTCATAGTCTTTAGACGCGTATGTCCGGATTTTGTTCCAGAATAATCTGCTTTAATTTTTGTCTTGCCCTGCTTAATCTGGATTTAACCGTTCCCGGGTCCAGATCCAGAGTCTGGCCTATTTCGTCGTAGCTGAGCTGCTCCAGCTCTCTGAGTATAATTATGTTCCTGTGGTCCTCGGGAAGGGCCAAAATCGCCTCTCTCACGAGTTTTTGCCGCTCCTTCGATATAAGTTCCGCTTCCGGCCCCGGGCTCTCGTCCGGGATGTCTACGGCCATTGGTTCATCCTTGCCGTCGGGGATTATATCCAGAGAATAGCTTTCTTTATTTTTTCGCTTTCTAAGCTCGTCCAGGCAGCAGTTTATAAGAATTCTAAAATACCAGGTGTCGAAAGCGCTTTCGAAATTGAATTTGTCCAGATTCCGGTACATTTTTATGAACGACTCCTGCATCATGTCTCTGGCGTCGTAGTCGCTGTTCATGTAGCGGAAAGCTATGCTGTACGCCTTATTCTGAACACGGCAAATAAGAGCGGAGAAAGCATCGCTGTCGCCGCCTATGGCCTTGTCTATTAAGATTTTGAGTTCAGAATCGTACATAATCTACCGGATATAAAAATACCGGCCTGGCTTTTAGCTGAGACCGGTTGCAAACTGAATTATAATCCCAAAGTGCCGTCAGACTTTAATTCACGCCCTATCGATCTGATAGGTGGGTTTCCTGCGCTGTCTGTTCTGCCTTCCACTGATAAAAATGAGGCCTGACATACTTAGACGGTCGACATCCGGAATCCCAATGTAGTAGTGTAGGTTGAATTAACAGCCTTAACAAACACCCCAGGAAAACAGTTTATTATTCGTAAAGATCTACTGTGCAGTTAGTATAAACCTTCTGTACATCGTCGTCGTCTTCGAGAATTTCAATCATCTTCTTGAGATTCTTGATAGCGGATTCGTCTGTAGGTGTGCTTTCAACAGAGGGAACCATATCTACGTCTGCTTCTACAGTTTCGATATTAGCTGCCTTAAGAGCATCGCTTACAGCCATGAATGCATCGGGTTCACAGGTAACTTCGAAGCTGTCTTCGTATTCCTGAATGTCGTCTGCACCTGCTTCGAGAGCAACTTCCATGAGCTGGTCTTCTGTTACGCCTGTTTCCTTATCGAAAACGAAAACGCCCTTGCGGGAGAACATGAAAGATACGCAGCCGGGAACGCCGAAGTTTCCGTTGTACTTATCGAAAGCATGCTTAACGCTTGCTGTTGTTCTGTTTCTGTTGTCTGTAAGTGTTTCTACAACTACTGCTACGCCGCCTGCGCCGTAACCTTCGTATGTAATTGTTTCGTATGTTTCGCCGCCAAGTTCACCTGTGCCCTTTTTGATAGCTCTGGTGATATTGTCGTTAGGCATACCAATACCCTTAGCCTTGTCGATAGCCTGTCTTAAAGCCGGATTGTAATCCGGATCTCCGCCGGCCTTTGCTGCTACTGTGATTAATCTGCCATACTTTGTGAAAACAGCTGCTCTCTTGGAGTCCTGTGCTGCTTTTCTGCCTGCAATTGTACCGTGTCTACCCACTGGTATCACTCCTTCCTCATAATTGATAGTTAATAATACCACATACTGTATATGCCGCGCAACTTGACTTTTACGACTTTTTTCAATAACATTATAGAGTTGTAACTAAGTTAATCGTATTTATGTATAAATTTTAATAAAGAGAATCTATTTATGAATGACAGAACTTTACGTATGGGTACAGCGCCCATTCTCCCCTTAATTATTTCCATGTCGCTGCCGTCGATGTTTTCAATGCTTATCCAGGCCCTTTACAACATCGTAGACAGCATCTTCGTTTCCCAGCTGGGCGAAGCTGCCCTTTCCGCAGTTTCCCTGGTCTACCCGGTGCAGATGATTAACATCTCCGTCGGCGTAGGTACGAGCATAGGTTTTTCCAGCCTCATCTCCAGAAGACTGGGTGCAAAAGACGGCGAAGCAGCCCAGAGCGCAGCACAGCACAGCATACTCCTCGCATTCATGCACTGGCTTGTGTTCCTGGTATTCGGCCTTATCGGCGCTAAGCCCTTCGCAATGGCTTTCTCCGATGACCCGGCATTAATCGAACCGGCTGCAGCCTACTGCTCCATCGTATGCATAGGTTCCTTCTTTGCGCTCAACACCATGTCCTTCGAAAAGATCATGCAGGCCGGAGGCGACATGATTTCCCCCATGTGGTGCATGATTTCCGGTGCGATCACAAATATTATCCTTGACCCCATCATGATTTTCGGCTACTTCGGAATGCCGGCCATGGGCGTTGCAGGCGCAGCTATCGCAACGGTTATCGGCCAGTTCGTATCCTTCTTAATCGCAAATATCCTGATGCACCGCAAGGAAAGACCGGTTAAGGTTTACTGGAAGAAGTTCAAAATCGACAAGCGCATTATTAAGGACATCTACGATGTAGGTTTCCCCTCCATGATAATGCAGTCCATCGGTTCCGTGCTTACCCTCTGCCTGAACGCAATTCTCATCGGTTTCTCCACAACTGCGATGGCAATTTACGGCGTATACTTTAAGCTCCAGAGCTTCGTATTCATGCCCGTATTCGGCATGAACCACGGACTCATGCCCATCCTCGGTTACAATTCTGGTGCAAAGAACAGAAAGAGATTAATGCCAGCCTTCCGATATGCGATGCCTGTCGCTCCGTGAATCCTGTGCACAGGCTGCGC
>JAKSSQ010000196.1 GCA_024403005.1 Clostridia bacterium
TAATGCTTAGATTTTCAACGGCTTCAGCCATCGCAAGCTTTGTTGCCTGCAGGATGTTTACCTCGTCGATGACCTCGGCATCTTTCCAGCCGACAGCCCAGCAGACCGCCTGCTTTTTAATCTCTTCGCACAGCTGCTCGCGCTTTTTTGCGGACAGTTTCTTGGAATCGTCCACGCCCAGAACGTTAAAATCCGCGGGCAGAATAACCGCAGCTGTAACAACCGGCCCTGCGAGCGGGCCGCGGCCGACTTCGTCTACGCCGGCAATAAAAGAACGCCCTGCGTCCCGGAGAGCACGTTCGGTGCTCATCATGGTGTAAAGGCGTTCTCTTAATAAATTTTCTCTTTCGATTTTTGTCATGAACCCTAGTCCTGCTGTTCTTCTCTCAGATAAACCTGCTTGACGTTGGAATTTTCGTTGCGAACGGACTTCATTTCGAAGCCTTTCAGGGATTTAAGGAAGGGTGTGAGCCTTGTAAATCCGTAGTTTCTTACGTCGAAATCGGAATAGCGCTTAAGCAGCTTGTTGCCCAGATCGGAGGTGGAAACCCAGCCGTCTTCGTCGGAGCCTTCCCTTAAGATGCCCACGAGAGAGGCCATGATTGCGGAAAGGGGAGTGATTGTTTCTTCCGGTTCTTCCTTTGCGATGTCCAGGATATCTTCCTTAATTTCTTCTTTAATTTCTTCCTTAACTTCCGGCTTTGCGTGCTTAGCAGCCTTCTTTTTAGCGTCTTTAACAGGCTTTTCGGGCTTTGTGGCCTTTGCTGCCTTTGCAGCTTTTGCAGCCTTTTCCGGAGCCTTGGAGAGCTTGCCGGAAAGGATGTCCAGGTACTTAAACTTGTTGCAGGCAGATGTGAAAGCCTTGGGCGTCTTGTGTTCGCCCATGCCGATTACCATCATGCCGGATTCTCTTAATCTGCTGGCCAGCCTTGTAAAGTCGCTGTCGCTGGTTACCAGGCAGAAACCGTCTACGTTTCCGGAGTACAGAATGTCCATGGCGTCGATGATCATGGCTGAGTCTGTGGCGTTCTTGCCTGTTGTGTAGCTGTACTGCTGAATCGGGGTCACCGAGTACTCCAGAAGCACCTTTTTCCAGGGCGCAAGGGCCGGTTTGGTCCAGTCGCCGTAAATTCTCTTGTAAGTTACTTCGCCTTCTGCGGCGAGTTCGTCTAAAATAGTCTTAATGTATTTGTCCGAGATGTTGTCTGCGTCGATTAAGACAGCAAATCTCCTGTCGTTGTTCATATTATCTCCTTAAAAAAGTTATCTTAATTATTATACACTATTTGCGGAAAATTTGGGTTATAATCTTTCTATCGCAGCCCCGGCGGGGCGTGACCCAATCAATCACGAAAGGTTTTACTATGCTTTATATAATGCGCCACGGAAAGACCGACTGGAATGCAGCCAGGCGCATCCAGGGCCATACGGACATTCCTCTCAACGAAGAGGGCAGACAGATGGCTATCGATGCGAGGGAAAGATACCGCGGCATAAAATTCGACGTTTGTTATTGCTCTACGCTTATAAGAGCGAAGGAGACCGCACAGATTTTCCTGGAAGGAAGCGGCACTCCGATTATAGAAGATAAAAGGCTCATGGAGATGAGCTTCGGCATTTACGAGGGCTATTCCAACGTGGATGCAATCCCCGGATGCCCGATAATTCCAATGTTTAACGATCCTCCAAACTACAAAGGCGTAGAGGGCGGCGAGACTTTCCAGCAGCTGGCTGACCGCACCGGAGAGTTCTTAAGAGAAGTCGCAATTCCTCTTTCGGAAGAAGGTAAAAACGTACTTCTTGTTGCCCACGGAGCTACAAACTGCAGCATCGCCGGCCATATCCGCGGCATTCCTCTGGACAAATTCTGGGACGTGGTTATGGACAACTGCGAGCTGGTGCGGATGCTGTAAGTTTTACTTTTACAATTTTTGTAGAAAATTATAAGTGCAATCATATGCCGCGAGCGACTGGCGCGGGTCTCGGCACTTAGCGATTGCCGAGCCGAAGGCGACGGCAGAGCTTAGTGTCCGCTAGGGCACCCGTGATCAAGGCGAGAGCCGTGTCGCGAGGGTATATGATTGCACGCGTAGTGTTAATAAGTATTCAGGAGCAAACCATGAACGAAAACTTAATCTATAAGAACTTTAAAGAAGGCAAAAAGACCATCGGAACATTCAGCACTCTCGGCAGCATTACCGCAGTTGAACTGCTCTGCTATGCCGGTGTGGACTGCCCCATAATTGACCTGGAACACTCCCCCATGAGCTACAGCGATGCGCTTCCCTTAATGGCAGCAATCGAAAACTGCGGAAAGTCCCCGATCATCCGAATCCCTGATATTACAAGGGTTAACGTGCTCAAAGCCTTCGACACAGGCGCAGCAGCAATCATCGTTCCCGGCGTAAATACCATCGAAGAAGTTAAGCAGCTCGTAGAATATTCCAAGTACAGACCCACCGGCCTACGCGGCTATGGCGCAGGCAGACACGGCGGATACTTTACTCAGGAACCCATCTCCATGGGATACAGTGCGTTCACCGAAAAGTGCAACAGAGAAACCCTCCTGTTCCCCCAGTGCGAAACCATGGGAGTTCTGGAAAACGTGGAAGAAATCGCAGCTATCGAAGGCGTAGACGGAATCATGCTCGGACCCTACGACCTCTCCATCGCCATGGGAATGCCCCAGGACTTCGGCAACCCCGAATTCCAGAAGGCAATCAAGCGAGTTCTTAAGGCCTGCAAGGACAACGGCAAGATTTCCAGCATCTTAACAGGCAGCGCAGAAGACACGAAAGCGAAGCTGGAAATGGGCTTCGACATCGCCCTCCTGAGCATCGATACGAT
>JAKSSQ010000197.1 GCA_024403005.1 Clostridia bacterium
CACTTTGTTCAGATTGAATAATTTTTTTTAGATCATCACACAATAAAAATAATTTTTGTATGCATTTTGGAATACAAGTATACCGTTTATAACGATGACCAAATGAACAAAAAAACCTGCCGGAAATAACCGGCAGGGATAGTTTTAGAACTTTATGAACGGAGCAAAGTCGAAAGGCTTTGCACCCGGATTTTCGTCTTCTGCGCGGAGCAGAGAGTTTACGATATGGATTGCGTGGCCGAACTTGGGCGGGCCCAGTTTAACTGCAGCTGCGCCGCCTGCTGTGCCCATATCTGCAACGGGGTCGTCGCTTGTACCTCCCGCTCTGATGGAAGGAACGGAGAACATGCCGTGTTCGATGGCATATTTCTGTGCAGCCATGGCTTCTGTTACTGTACCGACCTGGTTGGGCTTGAATACGAATGCGCCGCAGGCTCCCATGTCCAGAGCCTTTTTAATGTATTCGATATTTGTTACTGTAAGGTCGTCGCCGCAGAGCACTGTCTTTGTGAGCTCTTTGGAAGCCTTTGCCCAGCCTTCCCAGTCGTTTTCGTCCAGAATATCTTCGATATAGAGGAAATTGTACTTTTCTGTAGCGGCCTTTATGATTCCGATAATTTCGTCGGTATCAACTTCCCTGCCGCAGTAGTTGTAAGTCTTTCTTTCCTTGTTATAGATTTCGCTGAAAGCGCAGTCCAGATGGAATGCAACCTTATCTTCGCACTTAGCTCTCTTTGCAGCTTCGTAGAGAATGTCCATGCAGTCCATGAAATCTGTGCTGGGAGCGATATATTCGGACATTGCGCCGATTTCCGGACGTCTTCCGCCCTGGAATTCGCGGATTACGTCGGGCAGAATCTTGTAGACCTTGCAGAGGATTGCAGTCGCTTCCCTAATGGTCTTTGCCTTGTAAGGAATAATAGTTGTTTCCTGTACGGGCATGGTGTCGTCTTCGTAGCTGCCGCCTGCGAACATGTCGGAAGTCGGAAGAGGCACGGATGTAATCGGGCCTTCTGCCAGGTACTTGTACTGGGGAACGTGGAGAGTGCTGCAGCCTGCTCTCATGACCGCAAGAGAAGTGCTGTGAGTGGAGTTTCCGCCCAGCTTGGACTTGTTCTTTGTTCCGTCCAGCTCGATAAGGATTTCGTCTATGCCCTTCTGGTCCAGCGCATCTTTTCCGATGAGCGCGGGAGCGATAACGGTTTCGACAATTTCCTTTGCCTTGGATACGCCGTTGCCGTCGTACCAATTGGGGTCACCGTCGCGGAGAACGAAAGCTTCGTGCTCGCCTGTGGAAATGCCGGAGGGAGAAGCTGCTCTGCCCATTACTCCGTCTTCTGTAATAACGTCGACTTCGAGAATAGGCTTGCCTTTGCAGTCTATCAATTCTCTTGCCTTAATGTCTTTTATTGCTGATCCAATCATTTTTGGTTACCTATTCGTCTTTTCCTACGTATAAAACGTTAAAATCGCAGAGGTTCGTGCCGGTATTTCCGGTGAACACGCAGTCCCCTGCCGGGTTCAGAGCTTCGTAAACCGAGTGGCTTTCCAGAGCTCTTCTGAGGTCCGAACCTGCATCGTAAGCGGTTTTAAAGGAGCTGCCGTCCGTAATACCTCCTGCAACCGGTGTGGTTCCGTCGGTGCCTTCGCTGTCGATGGAAAGCAGGCATACGTTCTTGAGCCCATCAGCCGCAATAGCAAAGCCTGCAGCCATTTCCTGGCCAGGGCCGCCGTGGCCCTTAATTACGCTGCTGTCGGGAATGCCGGTAGTTGTTTCACCTGCGGAGAATACGAAGCACGGAGCCTTAAAGGGTTGGCCGGTCTTCTGAATCTGCCTTGCAAGAGAAGCCATGAACGTGCCGAAATCCTTGCTTTCCCCTTCCGTATAAGTCGTAAGGGTGTATGCGTCAATACCCATTTCTTCTGCAGCCTTTTCCGCAAGTTTGCAGGAATCGGGCAGAGTGTTTACGATGTAGTAGGCCGGGTCGTTGGTAAGCGCCTGGGGAGTTGCCGCCGCCGGAGCTGCAGCCAGCAGGTAATCGCGTACTCTCGGAGGAAGCTTGTCCGTAATGTTCCACTTCTCCATAATATTCTTAATATCTGCGAAAGTTACGGTGTCGTAGCCTACGGGAGTGCCCATAATTGGCACAGGTTCCGTGTAATCCGTAATATTGTCTACGCCTACTGCGTCCCAGATTTCAAAGCAGATAATCTTTGCACCTTTAATTTTCTGTCCAAGCCTGCCGCGCTGGGTTCTGGAAAGGTGGCCGCGGATATCGTTAATATCCATGACCCACATTCCTGCCTTAAGCATAACGTCCGTTGCTTCCTGCAGGTCGTCCAGAGTTAATCCCCTGGAAGGATAGCCCATGAGCGCAGAGCAGCCTCCGCTGAGGCCAACGAGCAGCAGATCTCTTTCGTTCATTTGCTCTGCCAGCTCGAACATGCGCTGAGCGCCTTTAATGCCTTCTTCGTTAGGCAGAGGATGGCCGCCTATAAACACTTCCGTGTTCTTATAGGATTCCCCCTCTTCCAGGATTTTGATTATGGTCACCCCTTTGGTGAGCCTTTCTCCGAGGATTTCCTCAAAAGCCCTTGCCATGTGGTTGCCTGCTTTACCGGAAGAAAAAGCGTAAATCCGGTCGTAATTGTCCAGATTAAACCGCTTTTTTCCGATTACGAGGTCGCTGCCCTCGATCTGCATCATTTCCTTAAGGCGTCTGCAGGAATCCAGGTCGTCTAAAACCTTATCCGTAACCTTAA
>JAKSSQ010000198.1 GCA_024403005.1 Clostridia bacterium
CTCTGTTTCGATGGCAAGGTCCATGCTCAGAGTGTAGAACTCCATCTCGCTGAGGGTTTCTTCTTCCAGCTTTCCGCAGGCGAGCTTTGCTGCCAGCCCGTCCAGAGCGCCTATAACTGCGTAGAGTTCTTCCGCTTCCTTTTCCGTGAGGGGCTTAATTATGAAGCCTTTGCGGGGCACTGCTTCCAGAACGCCTTCGCTGGAAAGAACGATTAAAGCTTCTCTTACGGGAGTTCTGCTTATGTTAAGAGCCTCGCAGATAATGTTCTCGTTTATCTTTTCTCCGGCCTTTAATTTGCCTGTGTGTATGCTGGATACTATGTAATCGTATACTCTTTCTTTAAGGGTTTTGCTGCTGTTCATAAATCCTCCGGTATAATAATCGTATTTTAAACGATATTTCGCTCTGTGTCCATTGACAGATACCTGTCTAAAAATATACAATACCGCTATAAATATATTATATACAATTTGGAGACGTATATAAATTCACATAGCCTTTAGGAGGAGAGACTAATGAACAAAATGCCCGACGCTGCAAGACTTAAGGTAGACATCAAGGACATCCTGTACAAGTACATTGCAGTAGAAAGTTTTTCAAGCACAGCTAACGAACACGGCGCAGAAGAATTCTGGAAGCAGGAAGTAGGCGAAGTTCCCTATTTCAAGGCTAACCCGGATAACTGGGGCCTTTATGCTATTCCCGACGATTATCTTGACCGCAATGTTCTCTGGGCAATGGTTAAGGGTAAGGGCAGCAAGACTGTTGTCTGCATCCACCACTACGATGTAGTACCCATCGAAGATTTCCAGAGCATTAAGGAATATGCTTTCAAGCCCGAAGAATTAAAGGCTAAGCTTCTGGAAGCTGCAGATACATTTGCAGAAGACGTTGCTAAGGACCTTAAGGAAGATACATTCACATTCGGCCGCGGCGCATGCGACATGAAGGGCGGCGGATCCATCCAGCTCGCACTGCTCCGTCAGTACAGCGAAGATCCCGACTTCGAAGGCAACATGATCGTTATCGGCGTACCCGACGAAGAAAACCTTTCCGCAGGTATGAGAGGCGCTATCGGTCTCCTGAACCAGCTTAAGGAAAAGTACGGCCTCGAATATAAGTTTATGTTCAACTCCGAACCTCACCAGAGAAAGGATTTCTCCAGAGGTATGTTCTCCATGGGTTCCATCGGTAAGCTGATGCCCTTCGTATACGTAAGAGGCTTCCTCGCACACGCAGGCAAGAGCTTCGAAGGCCTTAACCCCGTTGGCGTTATGGGCGACATCGTAAGCGCTACAGAACTAAACATGGATCTGGCAGACACAGCTGTAGGCGAAAGCGCTCCCGGACCCACATGGCTTTACCTCAAGGACAGCAAGGTAAGCTACGACGTATCCATGCCCCTTTACATGTATGGATGCCTTTCCGTTCTTACTCTGGTTCAGACACCCCAGGAACTCCTGGAAAAGATTCGCGTAATCTGCGAAGACTGCTTCGGCAAGACTCTGGACAGAATGAACGCAGCTTACGCAAGATATCTTAAGAACCTCGGCCAGCCCGAAGCTAAGCTGCCCTGGAAGAACAACGTTAAGACTTTCGGTGCAATCTACGCTCAGGCATGCAGCGAAGATCCCGCATTCGAACCCGCGTACAAGGAATTCAACGAAGAACTTCAGAAGCAGTTCCTGGCAGGCACACTGTCCATCATCGACTACAACTGCAAGCTGGTAGACTACGTATTCGACAGAATTTCCACAAACGATCCTACAGTAATCTACGGTCTCGTACCGCCTTATTATCCCCACGTAGCTAACCTTCAGTACGAAGCAGAAGATCCCTGGTACAAGGAATTCTATGCAGAACTGGGTAAGTTCTCCGAAGAACAGTTCGGTCTGCCCTACGACATGGAATATTTCTACACAGGTATCTCCGACCTCAGCTACATCCAGATGAAGAACGCTGGCGAAGTTCGCAAGGCTCTCGCAGACAGCACACCGCTCTTCGGCGGCGTATACGATGTACCTCTTGAAGGCATCGAAGCTGTTTCCATGCCCGTTATGAACATCGGACCCTGGGGCAAGGACTTCCACAAGATGACAGAACGTGTAAACACAGAAGACCTTCTTGTAAGAACTCCCGCAATCCTGCACAAGGCAATTACAGACGTTTTATGCAAGTAATAAGAGGCGTAATTCAGTATAATCGCCCTCGAATTAGTCAAGTAAGCGAAACAGGCATCTCCCCGGATGCCTGTTTTTGCTTATAATTGTGTTATACAAATAAACTGCGGTTATGTTACAATAAAAACGTATGAAGAAAATACTGGCTTCAAAATTAAACGAATATGCGCAGCTTTGCCCGCCTAAACCCGGTGCAAAGAAGTGGATTGACGATTCCAACCAGTGGATGTCTCTCTATACGGCTTTGTGCCTGCAGAGCATCCGCGTGGAAAAGCGCACGCTGGTAAGCATCCTGGAAGGGCAGATTATGGAAAACGTAAACATGGGCCTTTACGGGTTCTGTTTCCGTTTCCGCGACATCTATAAAAGCATGGTGAGCGCAATTGAAATGCAGGCAAGCCTCAACCGCAAGGTGCTGGATGGCTGGTACCGCGACCTGTTTATGGCTGAAGAGCCGATTTACCGCAGATCCAACAGCGTGGTTTATGACATTGGCTTCATT
>JAKSSQ010000199.1 GCA_024403005.1 Clostridia bacterium
TATTCGGCGGACTGCTCCAGAGTCATGTTCTTGCAGGCTGCCATAATTTCCGGTACCGGGCTATAGCCGTGGTTTTCCAGGTATACATCCCCGACTCTGTCCCAGACCCGCATGGAATCCAGAAGAGTTCCGTCTAAATCGAAAATTGCACTTTTAATCATTTAAATAATCCCTGCACGCTTTAAAAGATAAGGAATTTCGGCCTCGAAGTTAACTGCGTAGCTAACGTGGTCCGGGTCGTTATAGCTGTTCTTAATGCATGCGCTTGTAAAATCCGTAGCGATCTTTAAAGCTTCGAATTCGCTTGCTCCGCGGACGAGAGAACCTGTAAAGGTTGCCGCAAACACATCGCCTGTGCCGTGGGAAGACATGTTAATCTTCTCTGCGCCGTAGCTGAAGAAACTTCCGTCCTCTGCCCTGCCTGCAAAGCCAAGGGTTCCGTCTCCGAAATCTACGCCGGTAATTACGCTGCTCTTTGCGCCCAGAGAGCTGAGCTTGTTAAGCAGCGCTTCTATCTCTTCTTTGCCGGCATCTTCGCCGGGATAGGGTTCATCCAGCATAAGGCTGGCTTCGGAAATATTTGGAAGTATAATATCTGCACAGCCGCAGAGCTTCTTCATCTTCGCTTCCAGCCCTGCCGGAAGGCCTGCGTAGAGCTGCCCCGCATCGGCCATGGCCGGGTCTACGATGATCTTAGTATTCTCTTCTTTAAAGGCGGATATAAACTCAATTGCCAGGTTTATGAGGCTTTCGCTGCCCAGATATCCGGTGTAAATGGCGTCGAAGTGGAAGTTCTGAGTCTTCCAGTGCTCCAGAATCTTGGCCATTTCGTCGGACAGATCCCGGAACGTGAACCCATCAAACTGGGTATGAGTGGAAAGCAGCGCCGTCGGAACTATGCAGGTTTCGATTCCCAGAGCTGAAATAATGGGAAGCGCAGCCGTAACAGAGCACTTTCCTACGCAGCTTATATCCTGAATTGTAAGTATTTTCTTCAAGTTTTTACCTCGTTTTGGTAAGGTGACTAACCTATTAATTATACACTACTTTTCGTTGAACAAAGCCCTTGCTTCCTCGTACTTGCGGGACTTAATGAGGGCATTTATGCGCATTTCCTTCTCTTTGCGGCGCTTTTCTTCTTCGAAAACGTCCGCACCAAAGTACTTCTTGTAGATGGATTTTCTATAGCTTCTGCCGCTCATCTCGCGGAGAGTGCCGTTTTCCAGAATAAGTATTCTGTCAACACAATCCGTTACCGTGTAAAAGTCGTGAGAAACCATAATTACCGTGCCTTTATAGGCATTTACGGCCTTTTCCAGAGCTATCTGGGAGTAAATGTCCAGGTGGCTGGTGGGTTCATCGAGGAACAGAACGGAGGCGCCGGACTCGCAGATTTCTCTCAGCTGGGCTGCATTGCGTTCACCGCCGGACATGTTGTCCTTGGAATCCGCATCGTAAATCTGCTTAAAGAATACCGCTTCGCCGGGGTTTGTAACGTTGAAGCTATGGTAAACGTCGCGCAGCAGACTGGACTTGCCTGTGCCGTTTGACCCAACTATTGCGACCTTTTCGCCGCGGAAAATGTCGAAAGATACGTCGGAAAGTATCTTTTTATCGTAAATAAGGCTGTAATCCTTAACGGAAATAATCGGATCTGCACCGGGGAATTCGGGCACTTCCACTTCCGGGAAGACGAAGCCTTCGCCGTGGTCTTCGATAAACGGATATTTGCCCTTCTTTTTCTGAAGTCTTTCCATGTAGCTTACGCGGGCCTTAAGCTGTCTTCCCTTTCTCGGGTCGGGTTTATCTGTAGCTTCCTTGCGCATGCGCTCGATGTTTTCTCTCTGGATATCCAGGAAATCGTCGAATTTGGACGCTGTTTCCAGCATGTTAATCTTGGTTTCCAGCATCGCATCGTTATATTCCGCAAAGGTGCCGGGAAATTCCTGGAGCTCTTCGTTTTCGATGTGCAGAATCTTATCGAAGCAGTTATTCAGCAGCAGTCTGCTGTGAGTAATGGCCAGAAGCGTGCCTTCGTAGGTGTTTATAAGCTTCATGAGGCCGATAAGGTTCTCGAAATCCAGGAAAACGTCGGGCTCGTCCATAATGAGGAGCTGGGGCTTTAAAAGCATGCCGCGGATAATCGCGAGCAGCTTGTATTCACCGCCGCTGATGTTCGTTACCGGAAGTTCCGCGATATCCGTAAGGCCTGCAGCTGCCAGTTCCTTGTAGATATTGGATTCGTAGTTGTAGCCGTCCACTGCGTCGATTTCGTCCAGGCACTTCTGGTAAACTTCGTAAGCAGCTTCCATATCCTCTGCGGTTTCCAGAGCGCTGCAGGCTTCATCTGCCTTTTTCTGCAGTTCGACGAAGGGTTTTGCCAGGAATTCGAAGGAAGTAAGAGCGTCTCCGCTATGCTTTACGTACTGGTCGATGAAGCCAATGCGCACGCCTTCGTCCTTGAGGATTTTGCCTTCGTAAGTATAGCGATCCGTATCCATAATCAGCTTGAGCAGCGTGCTTTTGCCCGTGCCGTTGCTTCCGATAAGAACTGCGTGTTCTCCGAGTTCAATCTCGAAATTTATCTTGTTGTAAAGGTCCTTCTGCGGGT
>JAKSSQ010000002.1 GCA_024403005.1 Clostridia bacterium
TAATTTCCAAAACCTTCTGGGCAATATCAAACACATAGTTATCAAAACTGAAATTGAACAAAATCGCTGCGCGATAGCCTTCCCCAGGTTGTCGCGCTTTTTAAATTAAAAAGGCAGTAGTTATTGAATTCTTAAAGTAGTATTGTTAATTCACCACAAACAACAATCCACAGAATATCAGTCACCGCTGCCAATGCATAGAATATCATTAATCAGCCGCAACTACAATACATATTGCCACATACATTCGCCTCCAGGCAGATGTGATTAACAAAAGTACGTTATCACATTCTTCATGGAGGTTTTTATGTACGAAGAAGTTTTATCAAAGGTTGTCATCGCCGGAAAGATGCGCAATTTATCCGAAAGATCCATTACGACATACTGCAAGAATCTGGAGCAGTTCTTCAGGTTTTCCCAAAAGGATCCATCCCTGATCAACATGCAGGACGTGTACGAATTCATTCTTTCAAAGAAATGTGCAGGAATCAAATCCACTACCATCAACAATTACTATGCTGCTGTCAGGTTCTTTTTCCGATATGTTCTCCATACGCCCTGGGATGAGGATCTCGTTCCTCGCATGATCAAGGAGTTCTATCTGCCTAAAGTCATGAGTGATGAGGAAATAGAAAAACTGCTTGAAAATGCCTGCAATCTCAAGCACAAGGCAATGTTTGCTCTGATGTATTCATCAGGGCTTAGAGTTTCTGAAGTCTGCCATCTTGATTACGAGGACATTTCCAGAAAAGCGATGCATGTTCATGTCAAGAAAACAAAGAATCGAATGGATCATTACTCTATTCTGTCAGAACGAGCATTGGATATTCTCACCGAATATTGGTACAAATGCGGCCGGCCCAGAGGCATTCTGTTCCCAAGCAAGGCAACCAAGTCATACATTACCGTCAGCGGTATGGAAACAGCCTTTTCCCATGCCCGCCGCAGAGCCGGACTGAGCAAGGATTTCACTTGCCATACATTAAGACACAGCTTTGCCACGCACCTTCTTGAAGATGGTGTTGACATCAGATACATTCAAGTCCTGTTGGGGCATCGCAGTCCTCTTTCCACCGAACTTTATCTTCATGTCAGTGACAAGACCTTAATGGGTATCAGAAGTCCTTTTGATACAAGAGCGGAGAAAGAATGATGGCAAGCCCGACAATACAGGATATCTTTCTTGAATTCTATCCGCAGTATCTGAAGAAATATCAACCTTCCTTTGATCAGCACAGGGCTGCCAATGCGATCATGAACTGCAAAACCGGAAGACTTGGCGCCAATGTCAGTGTATGCGAAGAGTGCGGCACGATTGCGCTCCATTACAATTCCTGCAGAAACAGATGCTGCCCTATGTGTCAGTCCATTCAGAAAGAGAAATGGATAGATCTCAGACGAGAGGATGTTCTTGATGCTCCATACTTTCACATGGTATTTACTGTACCGCATGAGCTGAATCCCCTGATTTACAACAATCAAAGACTGCTGTACGACGCTCTGTATCATGCATCGTCAGAAACAATTGAACAACTGGCAGCTCAGGAAAAGCATCTTGGAGCAAAGGTAGGATACATATGCATTCTCCATACTTGGGGCTCTGAGCTGAATTTCCATCCTCACATTCACACAATCCTTCTCGGCGGAGGTTTAAGCCGTGATCTTAAGTGGAAAGACAAGGGTGACAAATTCTTTCTTCCGATTAAAGTCATTTCTCGGGTTTTCAGGGGGAAATATCTCGAAAAGCTAAAACAGTTCTGGGAAACGGGAAAGCTCAATTTCACCGGAAGTGCTGAAAAGTATCGTGGATACTGTGCCTTCAAAAAGCTTTTGGACAATCTTTATGCAAAGGAATGGCAGCCATATTGCAAAAAGACCTTTAACGGTGCACAGTCAGTCATCAAATATCTTGGGAAATATACTCACCGCATTGCGATCAGCAATCACAGAATCAAGAAGATTCAAGGCGGCAATGTTGTATTTGCCGTCAAAGACTATCGAAACAAAGGACAATGGAAGGATTTGACCATTTCCGGAGTCGAATTCATACGAAGATTTCTGATGCATGTTCCGCCCAGAAGATTTGTCAGAGTCAGGCATTATGGTCTTCTTTGCAGCAGGACAAAGAGAAAAGATCTTCAGCTTTGCAGGAGACTTCTCGGCTCCAGACAGTATCATTCAAAGCTCCGTGATTTAAACGCAGTTCAGATTATCGAAACCATCTGGAATATCAAAGTGAATGTCTGCAGGCACTGCGGCTGCGAAGGTCATATGATTGCCTATGGAAAGATTATCCCCTTACGCTGCTGAAGGTCTTTAACTGAATATGTTTTCAGCCTCAATGAGTACGAGGCTTTTTTGTGATACAATTGAAGTACATTGAACTGCAGAAAATTCTTTAACCTGCAGAACACCCCCATTTATTTGAGGAAAATTTCTGGAACAGGACGGTATTGAATCCCCATATATTGATGGATTTCACCGCGACTTTGTTCAATCTGGCCAAATCGCCAAAAGTGCCAACCAAGGAGCAGATTTAGCAACGGATCTGCTTTTTAGTTGACACTTTCGTCGATTCTAACCTTATGAATTTGTAGAGATAAATCACAGTTCGCCCTCCCATAAAAAACAGAGACCTTGCTATCGGTATCTGTTTTTATATGCGCTTGAACTGGTAATCGCACAAATTGCATGTGTTTCGCTTATTTAGTGTGATGCCAGGATTTTCTAAACGCACAAAACCTGATATAACATGAATGGCTGTGCGTATAAATACTGAGATGTCAATGTTTAAAGGACTTTCTATTGCAAAATCAGTTGAATAGTGCCTCTTTATCTGCCTATTTCGCACAGCATTCTGCAATATCGCAGCTGTAATGGTAAATATTTCTGAAAACATACGCACAGAACTTATCCGGCAAGTAGAATCTGTGTGAAAATGCCCTCCACACGGTCTTTCGCGAGCTGTGCCATGCCGGACCTGAAAATAAATTACACCTTAAGAACTACACAATTTCATGGTAAAATATTGCCATGAAGATTTTTAGCATGGAAAAGCTTTCCGCGGAGGAGCTGGCGGCTCTGCCGAAGAAAGAGAGAATTGCATATAAAAAGAGACGCAGAACTTTTAAGCGGATAAGAGCTCTTGCAGTCCTCTGCGTGTTAATTATTATAATCGCGCTGGGGATCACTTCCTGTGTAAAGGGCCATGGCAAAGGCGAAAAGCTTCCGGAGTCTGACCCCAATCAGGACATCCAGGAAGAAGTCGTAACTTCTGCTGCCATAGATTTCACTAAAACTGCTGCTACTAAGGACATAACTGTGGATATAGGAAGCCAGTATGCAATCCTTGTAAACGCGGATTCAAAGGAAATAACTGCAGTTAAAGGCGATATCGACAAGAGGATTTACCCCGCATCCATGACGAAGGTTCTGTCGCTTCTTGTGGCATCCGAAACCATTACGGACTGGACCAAGAGCGTCTACATGACCAGGGACATCGAAGAATACTGCTATGTGAACGAATGCAGCAACGTCGGGTATTCCCGCGACGAAATTATGGCTTTAAGCGAACTGCCCTACGGAACCATCTTAACTTCCGGTGCCGATGCGACTCTTGGAATGGCTCTTTATGCGGTGGATCCTGCCGGAACTTCCGGAAAATCCTTTGAAGAACTTCACAAGGCTTATGCAGACCTCATGAACAAAAAAGTAAAGGATCTGGGGCTTAAGAGTACTCATTTTACCAATGCAGTAGGAATTCATGCAGAAGACCATTACACGACCACAAAGGAAATGGCACTTATCATGTATGCCGCCATGGCAGACGATTTCAGCAGAAAGATCCTTACAACGCCGGGCTTCGAAACTGCTCCGACCGAGCAGCATCCGCAGGGCCAGGTGCTCTCCAATCTGTTTATAAGGAAAATTTCTTCCAAAGACTGCGGAAATGCTAATGTTATAGCTGCTAAGACAGGCTATGTGGAAGAAGCCGGATTCTGCGCCGTAAGCTATGCGACGGCTTCCGACGGAACCGGCTACATATGCGTTACAGCTTCCGGAACCGGAACCAATAATTCCATCAGCGACCACGCAGCCATATACAAGGCTTACGTAAAATAAATACCATCGATTATGCGTCCGGTTGGGTCAACCCAGCCGGACTTTTTTATTGCTCGGAAGGCTCCTTGGTACTGTACTTTTCATGCTAATTATGGAATAATACAAAGGCAGGTATTTTCATATCGGAGGATTTTTTGGGATGTCAGTAATTAAGAAAACTAACACTACAAGAAAAGAGTTGATTAAAAACACAATCATGTGTTCTATCGGCCTGTTTTTCTTCGCTTTCGGCGTTTATATGACAATTCAGGCCAATATCGGCGTAGGCCCCTGGGACGTTCTCGGCCAGGGCGTTGCAAAGCAGACAGGCATTCTGTACGGAAACGTGCTCATCATTATTTCCTGCTCAGTTCTCTTAATCGACGTTCTTCTGCGTGAACCACTGGGCCTCGGCATGCTTTTAGATACATTTATCGTAGGCAAAGCTGTAAACCTGTTCAACTATTTCGATGTACTGCCTCTTCGCCAGAGCATGCCCGCAGGCGTAATCTGCATGATCCTCGGCCTGGTGCTTGAAAGCGCTACCATGTACTGGTACATGGGTGCAGCTCTCGGCTGCGGCCCCAGAGATACTCTGCTTGTAGGTCTCTGCAAGAGATTCAAGAAGGTTCCCATCGGCGCTGTAAACATGGCTATCCTGGTAACCTGCACATTCATCGGCTGGAGACTCGGCGGACAGGTCGGTATCGGCACTCTCATCTGCGCATTCCTCGCAGGCCCCATTCTTCAGGTCGTATTCAAGGCATTTAAGTTCGATGCAGCTTCCGTAACACACCAGAACCTGATCGACAGCATTAAGCTTCTGCAGAGCGGCAAATTAGACAAATAAGGAGATAGACATGCAGCACAGAATGAAAGAATTTACAATGACTACCGAATCCATAGATGCACTTCTGGAAAGAGGCGTTTTCGGACACATTTCCACTTTCGGCCAGGACGGCTATCCCTACACAGTTCCCGTTCACTTCGTATACGACGGCGGCTGCATTTATTTCCACGGCCTTCCCGCAGGGGACAAGCTGGACAATATTAAAGCTAATCCGAAGGTTTGCTTCGAAACCTGTGAATTCAATAAGATTCTGGACGAAAACCTGGCAATCATCTGCGATATAGACTCCGCATACGAATGCGCAGTAATCCGCGGAACAGCAGAATTCGTAACAGACATGGAAGAAAAGACTCGCATTCTTAACAAGTTCGTAGATAAGTATGCTCCGCATCTTAAGCACGTACCCATGCCGGAAGGCCGCATTATGGGCACAGCATGCGTTAAGATTACACCGGAAAGCTGCACTGGCAAGTACCACGTGTAAGGATCAAGAAATTAATAAAGACAATAAAAAGCCGGCGAAAAGCCGGCTTTTGTAATGCAAAAATATTTAAATTGCGGTCAAGCGACTACTTGAGCATCTTTTCGACCATGGCAGTATATCCGCCTGCGCCGTACTGGAGGCACTTGTTGACTCTGCTGATGGTAGCTGTGGAAGCCTTTGTAACTTCTTCGATTTCTCCGTAGGTCTTGTCTTCTACGAGCATCTTAACAACCTGCCAGCGCTGGGAGATGGATTCCAGCTCCTTGATTGTCATGATGTCTTCGAAGAATCTGTAGCATTCTTCTTCGGATTCGAGGGACATGATTACCTGGAAGAGTTCGTCGTTTGCCTGACTTTTAAATTTGGATTCGTACATATTCTATCTCCTATGCTATTTCGCTTTAGAACTTTAGCACTTTAGCACTTTAGTGTGTGATAGTATTATATACCTCAGCGGGTTCTTTTACAAGCATTGGAAATAGGATATAATTTAGCTATGAAAATTCATTATATTAGGAAAAAGGCCGGCAGAAAGTACGAATCTGCCGCCATTATAAAGGAAATGATGGGCGAGCAGCTCCTCTATACAGAGCTTGGCAGCCCGTATATCGATGGGGTTCACAAGCCGTATATATCCATTACCGATACGAAAAAATTCTGGATAGTGCTGCTGGCCGGAAGCCCCTGCGGCATAGATGCGGAGGAGCCGGGCAGAAAAATTACGCCCGGCGTGGTTAAAAGATTCCACGAAAGGGAGCAGCGGTATCTCGGCGGTTTGTCTTCCGGAAGCTCCGAATGGACCGGCGAATTTCTTTCCATCTGGGTGCGCAAGGAAGCTTACATGAAGTACTGCGGCCAGGGTATGCGCATGGGGTTCAACCGGTTCTCCGTGCTGGACGAAGCCCTGGAATATGCGTCCGAAATAAAGGCCGAAAACTACCCGTCCTGCTTTATGCAGCAGCTGGAAGGCCCTTCAGGGCTTTACCTTGCAGCCGCCAGCGAAAGGGAAGAAGACATCGACGAAATATCTCTCTGGCCTTACGAAGGCAAGACGGAAAAGCACATTCTGGATGCGGCAGGCGAACTTCTTTCCGCAAAGGCCTACACGGCTTCCGCCCTTACAAAAAAGCTTTTAGACAAGGGCTACAGCAGCGATGAGACCAATGCATGCATCGAAAGATTAAAGGAACTTGGCTATCTGGACGACGAAGCCTACGCCCAAAGCTACGTTAAAATTGCTGCGGAAAAAGGCCACGGAAAGCGCAGAATTGCTTTTGATCTTATGAAGAAAGGCGCAGATTCCAAAACTGCAAAAGCGGCTCTGGAAGAACTTGCAGAAGACGAAGATGTGCTGAGCGAAAGGGAAAGGGCAATGGAGCAGGCTCAGAAGATGCTTAAGCCCGGAACTGTTTTAGACGAAAAGATGCTTAACCGCATAGGCAGAAAACTTGCTTCGCTCGGCTACGAAGCAGGTGTGGTTTACGATGTTTTGGGAAAACTGCGCAGATAATTTCTTGCGGCAGACCGAAATATGTTATATACTAAACTGATTGTTTATGACAAAAAGTTATTGATATATTTAGCAGAGGAAACAATATGTACAAGAATTTAGCAGATGCGCCTATCGCTGAAGTCCAGATGGCGCAGGCAGACAAATGGTACGAAGAAAATCTTCTCGAAAAGTGCGTAACAGCAAGAGAAGGTCAGCCCAATTTCGTATTCTACGAAGGACCTCCCACAGCAAACGGCAAGCCCGGTATCCACCATGTTCTCGCGAGAACATTAAAGGACTCCATCAACCGTTATAAGTGCATGCAGGGGTTCCGCGTTACAAGAAAAGCAGGCTGGGATACTCACGGTCTTCCCGTAGAAATCGAAGTTGAAAAGCAGCTCGGCTTCTCCGGCAAGCAGGACATCGAAAAGTACGGCATTAAGCCTTTCAACGAAAAGTGCAAGGAATCCGTATTTACATATGAATCCATGTGGAGAAAGATGTCTCACCGCATGGGTTACATGGTAGACCTGGATAATCCTTACATTACACTGGATAACAACTATATCGAAACAGGCTGGTGGATCCTTAAGGAATTCTTCAAGGCCGGTCTCATCTACGAAGGCCACAAGATCGTTCCTTACTGCCCCAGATGCGGAACAGGTCTTGCTTCTCACGAAGTAGCACAGGGATATAAGGAAGTTAAGGTAAACACACTTGTTTGCCGATTCAAGGCTAAGGCTGAAGAAAATACATACTTCCTGGCATGGACAACAACACCCTGGACACTGGCTTCCAACGTTGCGCTCACAGTAGGCCCCGACATCGAATACGTTAAGGCTGAACAGAACGGCGAATTCTTCTACGTTGCAAAGAACCTGGCAGAAAAGGTTCTGGGTGCAAACGGCGAATACAAGATCGTTGCTGAAATGAAGGGCAGCGACCTTGAATACATGGAATATGAACAGCTGATGCCGTTCATCACAGTAAATGAAAAAGCATTCTTCGTAACCTGCATGGATTACGTAAGCATCGATGACGGTACAGGTATTGTTCACACTGCACCCGCTTTCGGTGAAGACGACTATAACTGCGGCAGAAAGTACGGCCTGCCTGTAGTTAACCCCGTAGATGAAGAAGGTAAGTACACAGCTACACCCTGGGCAGGCCGCTTCGTAATGGAAGATGGTCTGGATATTGACATCATCAAGTACCTTGCAGAAGGCAATAAGATCTATGCAAAGGAAAAGATTGCTCATAACTATCCCCACTGCTGGCGCTGCGACACACCGCTCGTATACTATGCAAAGCCCTCTTGGTACATTGAAATGACAAAGCTGAGAGATAAGCTTGTTGAAAACAATGCAACAGTAGACTGGCACCCCGAAACAATCGGCGAAGGCCGTTTCGGCAACTGGATTGCAGACGTTAAGGACTGGGCTATTTCCAGAAACCGTTACTGGGGTACTCCGATTAATATCTGGCGCTGCGAATGCGGCCACCTGGAATCCATCGGAAGCAGAGCAGAGCTGGTTGAAAAGGCTATCGAAGACATCGACGAAAGCATTGAACTGCACCGTCCGTATGTGGACGACGTCCACATTAAGTGCCCCTGCTGCGGCAAGACCATGAGCAGAATTCCTGAAGTTATGGACTGCTGGTTCGACTCCGGTGCCATGCCCTTCGCACAGAGACATTATCCGTTTGAAAACAAGGAAAACTTCGAAAAGGAATTCTTCCCTGCAGACTTCATCTGCGAAGGTATCGACCAGACAAGAGGCTGGTTCTACTCCCTGCTGGCAATTTCCACATTTATCATGGGCAAGGCTCCTTACAAGAACGTTCTCGTAAACGACCTGGTTCTCGATAAGAACGGAAAGAAGATGTCCAAGCACAAGGGCAACACAGTAGACCCGTTCCAGCTCTTCGACAAGTACGGCGCAGACGCAACACGCTGGTACCTGCTGAGTGTATCTCCCGTATGGCTGCCCACAAAGTTCGACGAAGACGGTCTTATCGAAACACAGGTTAAGTTCTTCGGAACACTGCGCAACGTATATAACTTCTTCTCACTTTACGCAAATAACGACAACATCGACGCATCCAAGTGCTTCGTAGAATACGCAATGCGTCCCGAACTGGACCGCTGGATTCTCTCCAAGTACAACAAGCTTGTTAAGGACGTTACAGCTTCCATGGATGCTTACGACCACAACAAGACTGTAAAGACCATTACAGAATTCGTTAACGAAGATCTGTCCAACTGGTACATCCGCCGCGCAAGAAGAAGATTCTATGCAGACGGCATGGAAACAGACAAGAAGGCAGTATACGCTACAACTTACGAAGTTCTCACAGGACTCGCTAAGCTCATGGCTCCCTTCGCACCGTTCATTACAGACGAAATCTACTGCAACCTCACAGGCGAAGAAACAGTACATCTGGCTTACTTCCCCAAGGCAGACGAAAGCCTCATCGACGAAGCTCTCGAAGAAAGAATGGATCTGGTTCGTTCCGTTGTTACAATGGGCCGCGGTGTTCGTGAAAAGACAAAGATTAAGGTTAGACAGCCCCTGGGCGAAATCCTTCTGGACGGCAAGTTCGAAGAAAGAATCGGCTACATGGCAGACCTTATCAAGGAAGAACTCAACGTTAAGAACGTTCGCTTCGAAAAGGACATGGATACTTATCTGAACTATCAGATTAAGCCCGACTTCAGAAAGGCCGGCCCTGTTCTCGGCGCTAAGATTAAGGCATTCGGAGGCGCAGCTGCAAAGCTTGACCCCAAGGCTGCTCTTAAGGAAATGAACGAAAACGGCAAGATCGTCATGAACCTCAACGGCGAAGATACAGACATCACATCCGATATGGTTATGATTTCCGTATCCTCCAAGGAAGGCTTCGCTGCAGAACAGCAGGGCGATGTATGCGTAATTCTGGATACAGCCATGACAGCTGAACTCACAGAAGAAGGTCTCGCAAGAGAACTCGTTTCCAAGATTCAGCAGATGCGTAAGCAGAAGAACTTCGAAATGATGGATCGCATCGACATCTTCGTATGCGCAGATGCAGAAGTTTCCGCAGCAGTTGAAAACTGGAAGTCCTGGATTATGTCCGAAACTCTGGCAGACTCCATCTCCGCTAAGGAAGGTCTTGCAGAATTTGACCTCAACGGCCACAAGACAGGCATTGACGTAGAAAAGAAATAAGAAATGCATTAAAACGACACTTCTTTCGGGAAGTGTCGTTTTTGTGTGCAAAAAATAAGGCGATATAGGAAAAATGGTTTTGTATTTTTTTTGACCGCAATATGCATTTGTACATTTTTAAACTTTTGCATACAATGTTTATGTGATATACTTTTTGTGAGAGTGTTCTCAAATACAAAATGCTGAGATAAGAGGAAGAACTATGAAGAAGAAAATAGCAGCTGCAATTCTGTTCTGCCTGGTTTTAGCCCTGGCTTTAACCTCCTGCGGACAGATGGCGGGCCCGATGCCCGATGCAGCAGAAGGGGACAGAAAAGCCGGCGCGGATGAAACCTGGGCGTTTTACTGGTATCTCTGCGGAAGCAATCTGGAAAGCGACTACGGCTGCGGAACAGACGACCTTATAGAGCTTTTCGACGTGAAACTGCCTTCCAACGTTAAGTTTGTAATCGAAACCGGCGGCGCAAGATACTGGCAGAACGACACCATGGACCCCAACCGGATCGAAAGATACGTGTACGACAGCAAGGGTTTCAGCAGAATTGAATCCCTTGAACAGGCAAACATGGGCAGACAGTCCACCTTGTCCGATTTCCTTGCGTTCTGCAAGAAGAACTACGAAGCAGACCACAAGGTAATGCTCTTCTGGAACCACGGCGGCGGAAGCGTTGCAGGTGCAGCCTTCGACGAAAACTACGGTTACGATTCCCTTACAATAGATGAAATGCGCAAGGCATTCATGAATGTCTACGAACTGAGTGAAAACGAGCCTCCATTCGAAATGGTCGGCTTTGATACCTGCCTCATGGCTACCATCGACGTTGCAGATTCCCTTAAAGACATCGCATCTTACCTGGTTGCATCTCAGGAAACAGAAGGCTCCGGCGGCTGGTACTATACAGACTGGGTGGGCAGATTCGTAAGAGACACAGCCATAAGCGGCGCAGATCTTGGAAAGATTATCTGCGAAACCTACTTTAACGGCTGCAGAAGAGAACGCATTAGCGATAAAGCTACATTATCCTGCACAGACCTGTCTAAAATTGGGTCACTGCTGAAGGCTTACGAAGACTTCGGTGAAGAAGCCTTAATGGCAGCTTACGTGGACAATTCCTTTATCGCGCAGTTTGCAAAAGCTGCTGCAAAGAGCGAAAACTACGGCGGTAACACCAAGTCTCAGGGCTTTACAAACATGGTAGACCTGGGCCACATGGCACGCCTTACGGAAGGCCTTCTGGCCTCTGCCTCCAAGGTTTCCAAAGGGCTTGACGAATGCATAGTCTGCCAGGTTAAGGGCGCTTCCAGAAGCGAAGCTACAGGGCTTTCCTTCTACTACCCGTACAGCAAAGACCTGGAGCTCTTTAACAAATACACGGATATTTCTGCAGGAACAGCCTTCGATTACCTCTATCAGTACCAGATTAAGGGATCTTTGGATAAAGAAGGCACGGAATACATAAAGACCATCGGTGCTAAGGAAGAAGAAAAGGAAGAAGTTCTCTCCCTTGCAAGCATGGGCTGGGACGGCAAATCCTTAAAGCTGGATAAGAACGGCAATGCAGTTCTCACCCTCGGTCCCAAGGCTAACGACATCCTCTCCGAAATCTGGTTCTCTATGTACTACATCGACGAGGAAGCCGACGTAATGATGCTCCTCGGTGTGGATAACGACATTCATGCGGACTGGGATAAGGGTGTGTTCACCGATAACTTCCGCGGCGTATGGGGTGCGATAGACGATGTAATGGTCTACCTGGAACTTTCCTACGCAGGAGACGGATACAACCTGTACTCCGTACCCGTTCTGGTTAACGGCGAAAACTATAACCTGGACGTGCTTTATAATTTCGACAGCGATACCTGGACCATACTCGGTGCAAGACAGCCTCTGGGCGAATCCGGTATGGCAGATAAAAACATGATTCAGCTGGAAGAAGGCGACGAGATTACCGTACTCTGGTACCTCGCAGACTCTTCCTTCGAAACATTTGAACCCTTTGATGTCTATGAATTCACATGGTCCGATGACTGTGAATTTGCAGAAACTCCGCTTCCCGACGGAGTATACAGGATGATTATCGACATGTATGCAGCCAATGGGGACTGCGTAAGCGCTGCACCTGTAGACTTTACAATCAGGAACGGAGAAATCACTACTACCATTTACTAGCAACAGTTTGCGGAGAAACTATTTTTCAGGAGAATCGACTAGATAGAAAGGTGAAAGTTATGGCTTTAAAGACAGAACAGAAACAGGAACAGATTAATTCCCTGCCTCAGGATCTGTTTAACAAACTGAGAGACGACATCCTTCAGAACAAGATTAAAGCTGGCGAAAAGCTTACAGAACAGCGCATCTGCCAGGAATACAAAGTGAGCAGAACTCCTGTTCGCGAAGCATTCCAGAAGCTGGAACTTGATGGGCTCATCGAAATTATCCCCAACAGAGGCGCTTTCGTACTCGGACTTACCCGCCAGGACATCGAAGACATGTACGAACTGAGAGCTGCTTACGAATCCATCGCAGTTAAGTGGGCCATCGACCGCATGACAGCAGAAGAATTCGAAGAGATGCAGGAAGCTTTCGAACTCATGGAATTCTACACCATGAAGAAAGACCCCGTTAAGATGCTGGCTATCAACACAAAGTTCCACCAGATTATCTACAACGGAACAAGAAACCGTATGCTCCAGCATACTTTAACTTCCTATCAGGTATACACAAAGAACACAAAGTACAGCTCCGAATACATTTCCGAATACATGCAGGAAGTTCTCGACGAACACAGAAAGATTTTCCTCGCTTTCCAGGCAAGGGACAAGGAAGCTGCCAGCGCAGCAGCCGTACAGCACATGCATAACGGCAAGCACAGAGCAGGCTTCGGAACAGACTAACATTTGGTGTGCAGAACATGGAAAAGAATATACTGAATTACATAGAAGAAACTCAGGCGCTCCTGGAAACGTCCGAGCTTCTTGGAGCGGAAGCCTCAAGGGCCGCAGCACTTGCGGAGAAGCTCCGCGAAGACTCCATTACCGTTTCGGTAATCGGGCAGTTTAAAAGGGGCAAGAGCTGCCTTGTAAACGCTCTGCTGGGCTGCAGTCTGCTGCCCACAGGCATCGTTCCCGTAACTTCCGCAGCTGCTAAGGTAAGCTGGGGAAAGCCGGAATGCAGCGTTGTGTTCACCAACGGCGTTATTAAATCCGTTGACCCCGAGCAGCTGGGCGAATACATAAACGAACAGAAGAACCCCGGAAACATCCTGGGCGTAGATTCCGTGGAAATGAAGACTGAATCCGAATTCCTCAAGGGCGGAATTACGCTGGTAGACACTCCGGGCATCGGATCTTTCCACAAGAACAATACGGATGCAGCTTATGCCTTCATTAAGGAAAGCGATGCAGTAATCTTCATGCTCTCAGTGGATTCCCCGATTAACGAAATCGAAATCGATATTCTCAGAAATACCAAGGAATTTGCAGCAAAGTTCTTCTTTGCAGTGAACAAAATCGATACCATCGGCGGCGAAGACAGAAAAGCTTACATCGACTACTGCAGAAGCCTGCTCAAGCAGCTCATGAACACGGAAGACGTAAACCTAATGCCTATAAGTGCAAAGGACGGCACAGGCCTGGATGAACTCAGAAAGGTGCTTTCCGAAGACTTAAAGAACAGAGTGCACGAAATCCTGGAAGAAAGCGCAGTTTTAAAGCTTAAGGATATTATTTCCTCCGCACTTTCTCAGATTGAGCTCTACTGGAAGGTTCTCCTTATGCCTTCCGCAGTTCTGAACGGAACCATTAAGGCCATGGACGACAAGATGGAAGAGATGAGGAACCTCGCAGCTACCCAGGTCCACGAGCTGGAAGCAGACAGAGACATTATTATTCCCGGTCTGGAAAGCGTTCTTGCAGTTAAGATGAACGAATTCAAGATGGCGCTCTCCAATGGGGTCACCGAAATCTTCGGAATGGATTACCACTACGAACTGCCGCAGCTCGCCTTCGAATCCGAAAGCAAAGACGCCTACGAACTGGCTTCTTCTCTGGGCAGAAAGTACCTGGAAGAGACCGGAAAGCTCTGCAGCGATCTGGACAGAGTCATGCAGAACGTGCTTCTGTTCCGCAACTCCGACGCAGCAGACGTAGCTACGAGAATTTACCAGCTTAACAAGCTTACGAGAACTTTAAAGAGGACGCTTCGCGTGCTTCAGGGGCTCGAGGAAGAAAACCCGGCTCCGAGCACCCATCCCCTTACCATGACAAATCTCTGCCCCTAAGCAGCAGAGGCATGGTATCTATTGAAAATACAGCTATCCTACTGTAAGATTACTTTGGAGGTAAGTGTATATGAGTGAAAAACCTTTCTGGGAAGGTAAGCACTACTCGTTCCATCAGAACAGAGAATGCGAGTTCTTTCCCTGCCACGAAACAGATAACCCAGACGAATTCAGCTGTCTGTTCTGTTACTGCCCGCTCTATGCTTTAGGAAGCAAGTGCGGCGGAAACTACAGCAGCACTGAAACCTGTGCGAAGGACTGCAGCAGCTGCATGATTCCTCACACAAAGAAGGGCTACGGATACATCATCGGCAAATACAGTGAAATAAGCGAATTGGTAGAAAAACAGATGAAATCGGAGGCAAAATAATGGGTCTTTTTTCCAGCGGTAAATCCTGCCCAATCTGCGGCGGTGAAACTCCTCGTCTTTTCCCCACTAAAGTACAGGGTCTGCCCCTCTGCAAGGAATGCGCAGGCAAAATAAGCATGGAAAGCTCCATGCTCAAGTCCCTTACAATCGACGGACTGTGGGACCACATGGACTACAGAACTGCAAATGCAGAAACATTCGCATCCTTTATGGATACAGAAGTTTACGGAATGGGCGGCGACAAGCTCCATATCGACGGAGAAAAGGGCCTGTTCTACATTGCAGCAGGCAATGCGGTAAATCCGCCCATCTTTAAGTGCAGCGAACTCAAGAGCTTCAACCTTATCGAAGACGGCAGAACTATTGCGCAGGGCAATGCATTGGGCTTCAATGCGACAGACAGCTCCATTTATACCTACAGAATTCCCCCTCGCAAGTACAAGGACGTTACAGTTACAAAACCTGCAGCATCCGCACCTGTGCAGGCTCCGAAGGATAACATGCTGTCTCACGGCGTAAACGGCATGGCTAACAGACCTTCTGCAGGCCACATGTCTCCGGCAGCTGCAAACGGCGGAAGACCCGGTTCTCAGACTGTGACCACAATCGAAAGAGAAGAAGAAACTCCCAGCCGTCCCATCGGATCATTAAGATTTACTATTACTCTTGAAAATCCGTACTGGAAGAACAAGGAATACCAGATGAGCCTTCCTTATCTGAACAGCTATAACGCTATCCCCGATTGGATCAACGACTACAAGGTGCTCGTAGCTGCAGCTATGGACACATGCATGGCTCTTTCCAGAATGATGGGCTTCGTAAGCCCCGAAGAAAAGGCAAGAGCTGCCAAGGAAAAGGCAGATGCAATCGCTGCAATCCACAATGCAGAAACAGCTGCAAAGGAAGCTGAAGCTGCCGCAAAGGAAGCAAAGGCTACAGACATGGCCGCTGCAGTTGAAATGATTAAGAAGTGGAAAGAACTTCTTGATATGGGCGCTATTACACAGGAAGAGTTTGACAAAAAGAAAGCAGAAATATTAGGGTAGTTTTTATGGATAAGAAGATTAACGTTGCACTGCTGGGCTTCGGCAATGTAGGAAGCGGTACATATACTGCATTTAAGGAAAACTGCGAACTTATAAGCAAAAAAGTCGGTGCAGAAGTAGTAATCAAGAAGATTCTTGTAAGAAATATTGCTAATGCAAGAAGAGTAGACGCTCCTGCAGAACTCTTTACAACAGACTTTAACGAAATTTTAAACGATGCAGACATTCAGATTGTAGCGGAACTCATGGGCGGCATCGAACCCGCTACAGAGTACATGCTTAAGTCTCTTGCTGCAGGAAAGCACGTTGTTTCCGCAAACAAGGCAGCTCTCGCAAACGCTCTGCCAAAGTTCAACGAAGCAGCTAAGGCTGCAGGCTGCATGCTCCGCTACGAAGCTGCAGTATGCGGCGCAATTCCTGTAATGGGCGCTATTTCCAGAGCTCTTACAGGCAACGAAATTACCAAGGTTTCCGGTATCGTTAACGGTACTACAAACTATATACTTACCAGAATGGCTGCAGAAGGTGCTCCCTATGCAGACGTTCTTGCAGATGCGCAGGCTCTGGGCTTTGCAGAAGCAGACCCGACCGGCGACGTAGAAGGTTTCGACGCTGCTAACAAGCTGAGCCTTCTCACAGCTGCATGTTTCGGTGTTTACATCCACCCGGACGACATCGACAGAACCGGTATTACCGGCGTAACAATGGACGATCTTAAGGCTGCAGAAGCAGCAGATTGCAAGATTAAGCTCATCGCAAGCTCCGAAATCAAGGACGGCAAGGTATGCGCAAGCGTGAAGCCAATTCAGGTTCCCGCAGAAAGCTTCCTCGGACGCTGCGGCAGCGAATTCAACGCAGTACAGATCGACTGCAACATGGCAGGCCCCATCTTCCTGCAGGGCAAGGGCGCAGGTCCCGAACCCACCGGAAGCGCTGTAGCCGGAGACATAATCGAAATTGCACAGGCAATAGTAAACGGAACTGCATCCAAGCAGCCCGAAACAGCTATACTTTAACTAAACGGAGGAAAATAAATTGAGCCTTTTCAAGGAATGGAACAAGTTAATCGGCGGCCAGACACAGGCTACTATCGATAAATTCTGGGAAGAATACGCAACAACAGAACAGAGAATCTATCAGGATGTTCTCGCTAACTATCCCGCTAAGCCTGCCGGAGTTATCGGCGATCTCATTAAGAAGTACGAAGCAAGACCCGCTATCTTCATGGGATTCCTCGACGGCATCAACACATCCCTCACAGCTCCTCTCGATCTTGAACCCATGGACGAAACAACAGAAATCGAGCTGGACATCGTTTGGGAAAAGCTGCTGTTTAACATGTTCAAGGCAGATGCAGACTATCTGTACGGCCTGGAAGAATGGAAGAACATCGTTACAGAAGAAAGATACAAGGAAATTTACGATGAATTCCGCAGATCCAGAACTGTACGCGTAGAAAAGAAGCCCGGCAGAAACGATCCCTGCCCCTGCGGAAGCGGCAAGAAGTATAAGAACTGCTGCGGAAAGAACGCATAATGGCTGCAAAGCTCACGAAAAAACAGATTGCAGAAGCCATAGAGCTTCTTAAACTCGAATATCCGGATGCTGGCTGCGAACTGGACTACGGAACTACATTTCAGCTTCTCGTAAGCGTAGTTCTGTCCGCGCAGACCACGGATGTAAGTGTAAACAAAGTAACACCGGCGCTTTTTGCAAAAGCGCCGGATGCTTTTGCTATGGCAAAACTGTCCGAAGAGGAAATAGGAGACTTTATAAGGCGCATAGGCATGTGGAAGCAGAAGTCTGCCAACGTTAAAAAGCTGGCAGGCATTATTGCCGAAGAATATAACGGAGAAGTTCCGGGAGATTTCGATAAGCTTACAGCTCTGCCAGGAGTAGGCAGGAAGACTGCCAACGTAGTGCTGGCTGAAGCCTTCGGTGCTCAGAAAATCGCAGTGGATACCCACGTTTTCCGCCTGGCCAACCGCATTGGCTTCACGCAGGAAGACGATGTGCTGGCTACAGAGAAGGGCCTTATGAAGGCTTTCCCCGAAGACAGCTGGACGAAGATGCACCACTGCCTTATCTGGCACGGCCGCCGCGTCTGCAGTGCGAGAAAACCCGCCTGCGAAGGCTGCTGTCTGGATGGTTTATGCAAGAAGAACGGATTATAACATGGCATTTCATATAGTTCTGGTGGAACCCGAGATTCCGCCCAACACAGGCAACATTTCCAGAACCTGTGCTGCGACAAATACATACCTCCATTTGGTCAAACCCCTTGGTTTTAACATCGACGACAGGACCGTAAAGAGGGCGGGGCTGGATTACTGGCCTTTCGTTAAGCTGGAAGTCCACGAAAGCTTCCAGGCGTTTCTGGAAAAGTACGGAGACCACCGCATGTGGCTCTCCACAACCAAAGGAAAGCAGCTCTACACCGACGTTAAATACGAAGATGGAGACATGCTGCTCTTCGGCCGCGAAACAGCGGGCCTTCCGAGAGATTTCATAGCTGCCAACATGGAAAAATGCATACGTATACCCATGAGCGAAGACACCAGACTGAGGTCCTTCAATTTATCCAATTCCGCTGCTGTCGTGCTTTTCGAAGCATTAAGGCAGACCGGATTTGAAGGCCTTGAATGATGTAATTGACACCTGTAATTCCATAATTGACACCTTAAAAGAAAATAATCTCTTATTCTAGTAAACTCTATTTCGGGAGATTATTATGCAAGAGATGTCACGTCATTTATTAGAAATACGATCTTCGATGGGCTTAAGTCAGAAGGAATTTGCAGACAGGATAGGTGTTTCCTGGGCTGCATATAAGAATTACGAGTCCGGCCGCAGAGCCATGCCGTCGGATATACTTAAGAACACGGCGATAGTATGCGGTGTAAGCATGGATTACATTGCAGGACTTACAGACATCCCCTATGCTCCGGACTGCACGGTCGATAATTTTTATTCGCACTTCAACAAGCTTTCCCCGGGAAGACGAATGTTTGTGGAAGAAGTTACGGAAGACCAGTACGCAAGGCAGCTTAAGGAACTGCAAAAGCAGGAATAGCAGGCAGATTCAATATGTTTCAGATAATTACCGGCACAGCGGATATAACTGTTCGTGCTGGTTTTTTATTGCCGCAAATATGTTATAATAATGTTTATGAGACAAGACTTTGCTTTTTTAACTGAACAAACTCAGCAGCTCAAAATGACGCCGCAATTGCTGCAGGCGATTAATGTGCTGCAGCTTACAGCCATGCAGCTGGATGAATTTGTTCAGGAGCAGCTTCTCTCCAATCCGCTCCTCGAGCCGGATGAATCCCAGCCAAGGGAAGAAGGTTCGGAAGGGGACGACCTGGAAATTACCGCAGATGCGCCCTCTGCAGAACGCGGACAGGTCGAAATTAACTGGGCAGAATATCTGCAGGACATGGACCGCACACCACACGTGGTGGATGCCCCGGCTGCAGACGAAGACGAAGTATCAAGAGATCCGGCAGTTCCGAGCAGCGTATCCCTTGCGGAATACTTAAACACTCAGCTGCAGTTTGCAGGGCTGGAAAAGGACATGCTGGAACTCTGCAGGTACATTGCAGACTGCCTGGAAGAAGACGGGTATCTTCGCGTAAGCTTAGAAGATATCGCAGCTTCCACAGGTGCAGATGTTAAGAAAGTTAAGGAAGCGCTTCTGCACATACAGGGCATGGAGCCGGCAGGAGTCGGTGCAAGAGACCTGGCAGAATGCCTTACGCTCCAGTTAATACGTAAAGGTCTGGATGAACCACTGGTCCTTAAATTAGTAAGAAACCACCTGGAAGATATCGCGGCAAACCGCATCGGAACCATGGCTAAAAAGCTTGGCGAAGATACTTCAGAAATCCAGTATGCCTGCGACATAATAAAGACACTGGACCCCAAGCCCGGCAGGCTTTACAGTTCGGAATCCGCTCCTCAGTACATCTATCCGGATGTAAGCGCAGAGCTGGTTAACGGCAAAGCTCAGATCTTCTTAACAGAAGGCAGCTGCCCAAGGCTCATGATAAGCCCTTACTATAAAAAGCTGCTGGAAGACAACAATTCCGACGTACAGCTTAAGGATTTCCTGGAAGAAAGGCTCAATTCCGCAGTCTGGCTGATAAAATGCATGGACCAGCGCAAATCCACCATAATGGCTGTAACAGCTGCCATCATGGAAATGCAGCCGGATCTTTTAACTCAGGGCAGAAAAGGCTTAAGGCCCATGACGCTGGCCCAGATTTCCGAGGCTGCGGGGGTTCACGAATCCACCGTAAGCAGAGCTGTCTGCGGCAAATACCTGCAGACTCCCAAGGGCATATTCGAGCTCAGATCGCTTTTCGGCGGTGGGGTCACGAAGGACAGCGGCGAAGCCGTAACCACGGAAGGCATTAAAAAGATAATTAAGGACAGGATCGAGGCTGAAAATCCGTCGGCCCCGCTGAGCGACCAGGCTCTGTCCGATATTTTAAAGAAGGAAAACGGAATAGATATTTCGAGACGAACTGTAACAAAATACAGGGAATCCATGAATATACCGTCTTCGACGGGTAGAAAACGCTATTGATATGGCTATGCCATGAAAGGAGCATAAATGAAGAAAACAGTCAGGGATATTGATATTAAGGGTAAGAAAATTATCTGCCGCTGCGATTTCAACGTGCCTCTCAAGGACGGAGTTATTACAGACGATATTAGAATTACATCCGCAATGCCCACAATTAACTATATGCTGGAGCAGGGTGCTGCTGTAATCCTCATGAGCCACCTGGGCAGACCCAAGGGAAAGCCCGACAGCGCATATACTCTCGCACCTGTTGCAAAGAGACTTTCCGAACTTCTCGGCAAGGAAGTTGTATTTGCTGCAAGCGACATCGTCGTAGACGAAGACGTAAAGGCAAAGGCTGCAGCTCTTAAGCCCGGCGAAGTAATGCTCCTGGAAAACGTACGCTACAGAGCGGAAGAAGAAAAGAACGACCCCGCCTTCAGCAAGGAACTTGCAGATCTTGCAGACATCTACGTTAACGACGCTTTCGGAACAGCTCACAGAGCGCATTCCTCCACAGCAGGCGTTGCAGACTATCTGCCCGCAGTAAGCGGCTTCCTTATCGAAAAGGAACTTCAGTTCCTGGGCGAAGCTGTAGATAACCCAAAGAGACCTTTCGTTGCCATTCTGGGCGGATCAAAGGTTTCCGACAAGATTGCGGTCATCGAAAACCTCATTAACAAGGCTGACACAATCATCATCGGCGGCGGCATGGCTTACACATTCCTCAAGGCAAACGGCAAGGAAATCGGTACAAGCCTCTGCGAAGAAGATAAGCTGGAACTGGCTAAGTCCCTGCAGGAAAAGGCTCTCGCAAAGGGCGTAATGCTTGTACTTCCCGTAGACAGCAAGTGCGGCGACAAGTTCGCAGAAGACTGCCAGGTTAAGGTTGCAGACGCAGACATGATGCCTGCAGGCTGGATGGGCATGGATATCGGCCCCAACACCATTAACCTCTACACAGAAGCAGTTAAGAATGCCGGCACAGTAGTATGGAACGGCCCCATGGGTGTTTTCGAATTCCCCGCATTTGCAGACGGAACCATGGCTATCGCACAGGCCATGGCAGAATGCAAGGGCACAACAGTAGTTGGCGGCGGCGACTCCGCAGCAGCTGTAAACAAGTCCGGATATGCAGATAAGATTACACACATCAGCACAGGCGGCGGCGCTTCTCTGGAATTCCTGGAAGGCAGAGAACTCCCCGGCGTAGCAGTGCTCATGGATAAATAGACGAAAGGATAATTATGCGTACACCCTTAATTGCCGGCAACTGGAAAATGCATAAAAACAGCGAAACGGCCAGGGACTTCACGAGAGAATTCATGAAGCTTCCCAGACCGGACGACGTTAAAATATGCATTGCAGCGCCTTTCACCGAACTCTTCGCTCTGGAAGAAATGTTTGTCGGTACTCATCTTTATACAGCAGCGCAGAACATGCATTTCGAAGACGAAGGTGCCTACACCGGCGAAATTTCCGGCCACATGCTTAAGGAAATCGGCGTAGACTACGTAATCCTCGGCCACTCCGAGAGACGTACGTACTTCAACGAAAGCAACGAAATTATTAATAAAAAGGTGCGCCAGGCATATAAATGGGATATAATTCCTATCGTATGCTGCGGCGAAAGCCTGGAACAGCGCGAACAGGGCCTTGCAAGGCATATCGTACGCCACCAGGTAGTTATGGCCTTCGCAGGCATAAGCGCAGCAGACGTTTCCAGATCTGTAATCGCCTATGAACCAATCTGGGCTATCGGCACAGGAAAAGTTGCCACACCCCAGCAGGCAGAAGACATGTGCAGGCTCATAAGATTAACGATTGCAGAAGAGTACAGCCCGGAGGTTGCGGACTGCGTAACCATCCTGTACGGCGGAAGCGTAAAACCGGATAATGCTGGCCAGATCATGGCCATGGAAGATATCGATGGAGCCCTCGTTGGCGGCGCAAGCCTCGACCCTCAGAGCTTTATGGACATTGTCAATTACCGTAAGGAGGTATAGTTATGGCAATTATTGATGAAGTATATGCAAGAGAAGTCCTTGACAGCAGAGGAAATCCCACAGTAGAAGTTGAAGTATGGCTCGACGACAACACAATGGGCAGAGCAATAGTTCCTTCCGGTGCAAGCACAGGCGTACACGAAGCAATCGAACTGAGAGACGGAGACAAGAAGCGCTACGGCGGCAAGGGCGTTCTCAAGGCTGTAGATAACGTTAACGATATTATCGCTGACAAAATCATCGGCATGGATGCCATGGATCAGACAGCTCTCGATAACTACCTTATTGAACTGGACGGCACAGAAAATAAGAGCAAGCTTGGCGCAAACGCTATTCTGGGCGTTTCCATGGCAGTGGCTCACGCTGCAGCTGAAAGCCTCGGCCTGCCTCTTTACCAGTACATGGGCGGCTTCAACGCAAAGGTTCTCCCCGTTCCCATGATGAACATCATGAACGGCGGCCAGCACGCAGACAACTCCCTGGACATCCAGGAATTTATGATTATGCCCGTAGGCGCTAAGAGCTTCTCCGAAGCACTGAGAATGGGCGCTGAAACATTCCACGCACTCAAGAGCGTTCTTAAGGAAAACGGCCTGAGCACAGCAGTTGGCGACGAAGGCGGTTTCGCTCCCGATCTCAAGACAAACGAACAGGCTATCGAATTCATCATTACAGGCATTAAGAAGGCCGGCTACAAGCCCGGTAAGGACATCTACCTCGGACTGGACGTAGCTGCTTCCGAATTCTACGATGCAGAAGAAAACCTGTATAAGATGGAAGGCGAAGGCGTTACACGCACAGCTGAAGAAATGATCGAATACTACAAGATGCTCTGCGACAAGTACCCCGTAATCACCATCGAAGACGGTCTTGCAGAAGACGACTGGGCAGGCTGGAAGAAGCTCACAAAGGCTCTCGGCAAGAAGGTTCAGCTGGTTGGCGACGATCTCTTCGTTACAAACACAGCTCGTCTTTCCGAAGGCATTAAGAAGGGTGTTGCTAACTCCATCCTCATCAAGGTTAACCAGATCGGTACGCTCACAGAAACATTCGACGCAGTTGAAATGGCTAAGAAGGCAGGATACACAGCAGTTGTATCCCACCGCTCCGGCGAAACAGAAGACACTACAATCGCAGACATCGTAGTAGCCCTGAACGCAGGCCAGATCAAGACAGGTTCCCTCTCCAGAACAGACCGTATTGCAAAGTACAACCAGCTTCTGAGACTGGAAGACATCCTTGGCGACAGTGCGCAGTATGCAGGAATGAGCGCATTCTACAACCTTAAGTAAATTGTATACAAAAAAAATTGAATTCAGTTGATTTTAAGATTTTAATGTGCTAAACTCTTATAGTCACTTTAAACTAAGGAGGTAACAGAAATGAAAACATTTCTGATGGTACTGCTTCTCGCAGCTTCCCTGATCCTGATTGCCAGCATCGTTTTCCAGAGCGGAAACAGTGCAGGTCTGTCCGGTTCCATCGCAGGCGGCGCAGAACAGCTGTTCGGAAAGAAAAAGAGCAAGGGATACGATGCAATTCTGTCCAAGATTACTATTGCAGGCGTTATCGTTTTCATCATTTGCGCTCTCGTTCTTGTAGCACTCGAATAGCACACAGATATATTTATATTGTCAGGCAATTGTGTTAAGAGACAGTTCTTTTGACTGTCTCTTAACGTTGTTTTATTTTTCATTATCAAAAAAACTTTTAAGGAGGCGTAACCGCTATGGGTACATTAGTGTGGGTAGCACCTATCGTTGGTGCAATCGCACTTGTTGTAGCTTATTCTCTGGCTAGCTGGATTGGAAAGCAGTCTACAGGCAATGAGCGTATGACAGAAATTGCAGGCTTCATTCATGAAGGCGCAATGGCATTTTTAAAGAGAGAATATAGAACAATGATTATCGTTGTTGTAGTTCTCGCAGTAATTCTCGCAATCGGCATCAACATCACAACAGCTATTCTTTATGTTGTAGGTGCTGCATTCTCCGTACTTGCAGGCTTCTTCGGCATGCAGGTTGCTACAAAGGGTAACGTTAGAACTGCTGCAGCAGCAGAAGACGGCGGCATGAACAAGGCTCTGAAGGTTGCTTTCAGATCCGGTGCTGTTATGGGTCTTTGCGTAGTAGGTCTCGGTATCCTCGGCGTAGGCGCTGCATTTGCTCTTCTCGATACGGAAACAGCAAGAACATGCCTCACAGGCTTCGGTCTTGGTGCTTCCTCCATGGCTCTGTTCGGCCGTGTAGGCGGCGGTATCTACACAAAGGCTGCTGACGTAGGTGCAGACCTTGTAGGTAAGGTTGAAGCTGGTATCCCCGAAGATGACCCCCGTAACCCCGCTGTTATCGCAGATAACGTAGGCGACAACGTAGGCGACATCGCTGGTATGGGTTCCGACCTCTTCGAATCTTATGTAGGTTCCATCATTTCCGCTATCACACTTGCACTTGCTTCCAGCTTTGCATACGACGGCGCAAAGGGTGCTATCTTCCCCCTCGTAATCTCCGCAGTTGGTATTGCTGCTTCCATCATTGGTATCATGTCCGTTAAGGGCGACGAAAAGTCCAACCCCGCTAAGGCTCTGAACATGGGTACATACATTGCTGCTGTTCTCGCTGCAATCGTTGCTATTATCCTGTCCAACTCCTTCTTCGGCACATTCAATATGGCAATCGCAGTTATCTCCGGTCTTGCTGTTGGTACAGCAATCGGTAAGATTACAGAAATCTACACATCCGCAGACTACAAGCACGTTAAGAAGATCGCAGAACAGTCCCAGACAGGTGCTGCTACAACAATCATCTCCGGTCTTTCCGTTGGTATGATGTCCTGCGTATTCCCCATCATCATCATCGCAGTTGGTATCCTCGTTGCTTACCAGTTCGCAGGCCTTTACGGCATCGCACTTTCCGCAGTAGGTATGCTCTCCACAGCTGGTATGACAATCGCTGTAGACGCTTACGGCCCCGTTTCCGACAACGCAGGCGGTATTGCTGAAATGTCCGAACTTCCCCACAGCGTAAGAGAAATCACAGATACACTCGACTCCGTTGGTAACACAACAGCAGCTATCGGTAAGGGCTTCGCTATCGGTTCCGCAGCTCTCACAGCTCTGGCTCTGTTCGCTTCCTACTCTGAAGTAGTTCAGCTCGAAGCTATCAACATGCTCAGCCCGACAGTAATTGCCGGCACATTCATCGGCGGTATGCTCCCCTTCATGTTCTCTGCTTTCACAATGAGCTCTGTAGGTAAGGCAGCTAACCAGATGATCGAAGAAGTTAGAAGACAGTTCCGCGAAGATTCCGGCATCATGGCTGGTACATCCAAGCCCGACTATGCAAGATGCGTAGACATCTCCACAGGCGCAGCTCTTCACGAAATGATCGCACCCGCTGTTATGGCAGTAATCGCACCTCTGGCTGTAGGTTTCATCATGGGACCTGAAGCTCTCGGCGGTATGCTCGCTGGCGCTCTCGTAACAGGCGTTATGATGGCTATCATGATGTCCAACGCAGGCGGCGCATGGGACAACGCTAAGAAGTACGTTGAATCCGGCGTTTACGGCGGCAAGGGCAGCGACACACACAAGGCTGCAGTTGTAGGCGACACCGTTGGTGACCCGTTCAAGGATACATCCGGCCCCGCTCTCAACATCCTCATCAAGCTCATGACAATCGTAGCAGTAGTATTTGCTCCGCTCATCATGGCTGTTGGCGGACTTCTGTAGTTCAGCTAAACAAAAAAATATCGGACGGCTTAACAGCCGTCCGTTTTTTATTGGCTTCAGCGCTATTTTATTGGTTCATGCAGCTTAATTGTGATATTATTAACT
>JAKSSQ010000020.1 GCA_024403005.1 Clostridia bacterium
TTAATGGTATACGCGAGAGCCAGCCCCTCCAGGGACCATCCGAATTTTGCATTTAACGGAAGAACGAGTACGCTCCACGCGTACCCGATTCCTCCGAGAAGATTCAGAATAATGCCGGCAGCAAGGCTCACCGGTCTTCTGTTTCTGAATTGTTCCATATAAAACTGTAAACTCCTTTTTGGAAATTACAGTGCCATTACGATATCCATAGCGGATCTTGTAGCACTTCTGAAGTCGCCTGTTGCTGTTGCGTCGCCGAGGGAGTAAGCATCGATGCCTTCTGCGCGGAGCTCTGTAAGCATGGATGTATCCTTGGGTCTCTGGCCGGATGCGCAGATTACCATGTCGCATTCGATTGTGTGCAGAGCGCCTTCCTTGTCGGAATATACAACCTTATCTGCAGCAACTTCCTTTACCATGCTGTTAATGCAGATGTTTGTGTTAGCAGCGTCGAGAACCTGCTGGTTGTGCTGGCGGTGAACCAGATTCTGCTTAAGAGACAGGCCGGGGAGCATTTCGATAATGCTGATGTGGTTGTTCTTTTCGATGAGTGTATGAGCGATTTCGCAGCCTACTGTGCCGCCGCCGATAATAACGATTTCCTTATTTTCGGGCAGGTGTTCGATGTCTCTGAGTACATCCCAGCCGTCTTCTGCGCACTCGATACCGGGTACGGGAGGTCTGGAGGGTTCAGAACCGATAGCAAGGAGAACTACGTCCGGCTTTCTTGCCAGGATGTCTTCCTTGGTAATTGTTGTGTTGAGTTCGGGTGTTACGCCAACTCTGCCCAGTTCTGCGATGAACCAATCCTTAGCTTCCAGGATAGCCTGCTTGTGGGGAGGAAGTCCTGCCAGCTGCATCTGTCCGCCGAGCTTGTCTGTCTTTTCTACGAGGCTAACCTTGTGGCCGCGCTTCTTAGCTATGATAGCTGCCTGCATACCGGAGATGCCGCCGCCAACGATAAGGATATCCTTGGGGTCAGCTGCCTTGCCGGGAGCGTGTTCTGTAACCTGTTCTTCGAAGCCCTGATAGGGGTTGATTACGCAGCGGATGCTGCCGCTCTTGGGTCTGAATGCAGCGAAGCAGCCTTCTCTGCAGGAGAGGCACTTACGGATCTGGTCTGTCTGACCCATTTCAGCCTTCTTAGCCCAGAAGGGGTCGCACAGCAGCTGTCTTGCGAGGAATACCATGTCTGTCTTGCCGGAAGCGATAGCGTCTTCGCACATCTGCGGGTCGCGGAGCTTACCAACAGCGCCGATAACTGCCTTGTCTACGTACTTCTTGATTGCTTCAGCGAAGTGAATTCTTCTGCCGTCGGGCATCCATTCAGCTTCTGTAGCGTTTCCGTCGGGGCCCTGGCCTACGGAGCAGTCGATGAGGTCTGCGCCTGCATCTTCGCACATCTTGGCAATCTTGCCGCCTTCTTCCAGAGTGAGGCCGCCTTCAGCTTCTTCGCAGGATGCGAACTTGAGGGAGATGATTCTGTTGGGACCCAGTTCTTCTCTTGCAATCTGGATGCATTCGATCAGGAGTCTTGCTCTGTTTTCTGTGCTTCCGCCGTACTGGTCTGTACGCTTGTTTGTGATGGGGCTTAAGAATTCGTTGAGCAGGTAGTCGTGAGCTGCGTGGAATTCAAGACCGTCGAAGTCGCAGCTTGCGATGTTCTTAGCGCATTCGCGAACCATCTTCTTGAGTTCTTCAATTTCTTCCAGAGTAATTGTCTTAGCGGGGCTTGCTTCTGCGGAAACAGCGCTTGCATCTGCATAAGCTGTGTAAGGTGTGCGTCCGTAGTTGATTTCGGGGAAAGCGATAAAGCCGGCTTCACCAATCTGAGCCAGAATCTTTGTGCCGAAAGAGTGTACCTTCTGGATGAGTTCTGCCCATTCTGTTGTGATGTTGGGGTCGTTGAAGCGAGCTTCGCGTCTGCCCTGTCTGCCGTAGGGGAAGTTTACAGAGGAAATTTCTGTAACAATGAGGCCAACTCCGCCCTTTGCGCGTTCAAGATAGTGAGCGATTGCCTTAGGTGTGAGAGAACCGTCTTTTGCGAAGTAGCAAGTGTCCATAGCAGACATACCGATTCTGTTCTTTAATGTTACTCTGCCTACTCTGATGGGAGAAAACAGATTTGGATAGTACTTGTTCATTTTTACCTCGTTGTTAGTCTACAATGTCCATAATTTCGATAGTTTCTGCAAATTCCAATTTAGTTCCGGTCTTTGCCTGGAGTTCTTCGGGTGTCATGCCGGGGGCCATTGCGGTCACCACGGGGCCGTTTCCTCTGAACTCGATAACGCAGAGCTCTGTTACCAGCGCATCTACGCAGCCTACAGCTGTTAAAGGCATGGTGCAGTCGTCCAGAATCTTAAACTGGCCGTCCTTTGTGCAGTGTTCCATTGCGACGATAACTTTCTTAGCGCCGCAGGCCAGGTCCATTGCTCCGCCCATACCGTTGATTTTCTTGCCGGGAACCTTCCAGTTTGCGAGATTTCCGTGTCTGTCGACCTGCAGACCGCCCAGAACTGTTGCGTCCAGGTGGCCGCCTCTTGCCATTATGAAGGAAATGGAAGTGTCGAAGCATGCGCTGCCGGGGAGAAGGTTAATGTAGAAGCCGCCTGCGTTAATGAGGTCGCGGTGGCCTTCTTCGCCGTAGCAGTCTGTCTGTTCGCCGCCGTGAGTGTCGAGCCACTGACGGAAGAAAACAGGGTCTGTCTGTACATCCTTGCAGTCCAGCTCTCTGTTCTGGCCTACGAAGCCGTTTTCGCCGTGGAATTCAACTTCCATGCCTTCGGGAATGTAGTTTCCTACGAGAGTGGGGATGCCGATACCCAGATTTACGAAGTCGCCGTCCTTGAGCATTTTGGCTATATTCTTTGCAATTGTCTTTCTTACATCCATTACAATGCCACCTGCTTCTGTTCTACGACGAGATCTACGAATACGCCGGGGAGCTGTACTCTGTCCGGTTCAATTTCGCCGGGCTCTACAACTTCTTCAGCTTCCAGGATAACCAGGTCTGCAGCCATGGCCATGACCGGGTTGAAGGAAATGCTGTTGTACTTGAAGATTGCATTGCCCTTTGTGTCTGCTTTATATGCCTTTACAAGAGCTACGTTTGCCCAGAGGGGCTTTTCCAGCAGGTAAAGCTTGCCGTCGATTTCTCTTGTTTCCTTGCCTTCAGCTACAACGGTTCCAACGCCTACCGGTGTGTAGAAACCGCCGATTCCGCCTGCGCCGGCCCGGATTCTTTCGATTAAAGTTCCCTGGGGAACCAGTTCCAGATCCAGAGTGCCGTCGAAAACCTGCTGGGTTACGCGGGGCTGACCCCCTGCAAAGGAGATGATAGCCTTCTTAACAAGGTGCTTTTCCAGCAGCACGGTGTTGCCCTTTAAATAGCTCTTGTAACCGTCGCTGAAGTCTTCTGCGATAATGGTAAGGTCTCCGATATTCTGTCTTGCAACTTCGTTTACAAGGTTGCCGGGAATGCCGAAACCGCCGAAGCCGCCGATCATGATGGAGCTGCCGGGCTTAATTCTGCTGATAGCCTCTTCTATTGTTGTTACTTTATTCATGTAAACCTCTGCTACTTAATGAGGGCTGCGCCTTCGTGGATAGCCTGAATGTTCATGGGCATAACCTGGGGCTTGCTTTCAAATACGTGGCTAAGAGTTTCGATAATTTCATCTTCTGTAAAGCAGCCTGTCTTCTTGATGAACGCACCGAGCATGATGATGTTTGCAACCTGGCGGCTGCCCATTGCTCTTGCCATTTCGTCTACGGGGATAGCTACTACTTCGATGTCGTCTCTTTCGGGAACCTTGCAAGTGTTGATGTTGATGAACAGCAGTCCGCCCTTCTTAAGCTTTCCGATGTGAGCATCCAGAGCGCTCTGTTCGAAAATCATGAGAGTGTTGGGCTGGCCTACGATGGGGGAGGTTACATCTTTGTCGGAAACGATAACTGTGCAGGAAGCTGTGCCGCCTCTCTGCTGTGTTCCGTACTGGGGAAGGAAAGATGCGAACTTATTGTGGTCACTTGCTGCGTAGCCCAGGATCTTACCTGTAACCATAACGCCCTGGCCGCCTGTGCCTGCGATCTTCATCTTAATTTCCATTACTTTTCACCTCCGTCTCTGTAAACTCCGATCTGGAATTCCTTGAGGGTGTATTCTCTCATGTATTCGATGGACTTTTCAGCAGACATGGACCAGTTGGTCGGGCAGTTGGACATGAGCTCGATGAAGGAGAAGCCCTTGCCGTTCATCTGGTTTTCCAGACCCTTGCGGATGGCCTTCTTAGCTTCTCTTACGTGAGCGGGGCTGTCCATTGCGCAGCGCTGAATGTAATAGGGTGCCTTGAGTTCGTTCAGGATTTCGCACATGTGCATGGGATATCCGTGAGCTTCTGTTCTGCCGCCCTGAGCTGTGGTAGCCTTCTGGCCGATGAGTGTTGTGGGAGCCATCTGGCCGCCTGTCATGCCGAAGATACCGTTGTTCATGAAGATAACTGTGAGGTTTTCGCCTCTGTTTGCAGCGTGCATGATTTCTGCAAGACCGATGGATGCAAGGTCGCCGTCGCCCTGGATTACGATAACGGTCTTTTCGGGAGCGTTGCGCTTAATGCCTGTAGCTGTAGCAGGTGCTCTACCGTGCAGGGAGATGATCATGTCTGTTTCGAAGGACCAGCAGTCCAGTGCGCTGCAGCCAATGGGGAGTACGGCTACTGTGGAATCCTGAATGCCGAATTCGTCGATGAGTTCTGCGATAATTTTAACGGTTGTGCCGTGGAGACATCCGGGGCAGTAACCTGTTGCTCTGTTCTGGAGCGCTTTGGGTCTGGAGTAGATCTTTTCCATTACTTTTCGCCTCCTTCGATAGTCTTCTTAACAAGTTCTTCTACGTCTTCTTCGGAGAAAGTAAGGCCTGCGGATCTGCCGTAAGTTGTTACGGGAATGCGGTCGTAAACGCCGAATCTTACGTCTTCTACCATCTGTGCGGGGATGGACAGTTCGAGGCAGAAGATGTTCTTAACCTTTGCGGGGTCAAGCTTTCTTAATGCTTCGTAGGGGTAGGGCCAGATGAGGATAGGACGGATGAGACCGGCCTTGATGCCCTGTTCTCTTAAGGAGATGACTGCGTTTCTTGCTACGCGTGCGCTGGTGCCGTAAGCAACCATAACGTATTCTGCGTCTTCCATCATGAATTCTTCGCAGCGAACCAGTTCTTCTGCCATCTTTTCGTACTTGGCAGCCTGAACCTTGTTCCATTCTTCGTGATCCACTTCGTTAGTGATCATTGTGCAGGAGGAACGTCTGTGCGGATTTTCCGGATTCAGATGTACTGTTGTATATAAGGGGAATTCCTTTCTCTTGGATTCCTTCATCGGGGGAAGTTCAACAGCTTCCATTACGGAACCGATGTAGCCGTCTGCTACTACGAGAACCGGTGTCATGTACTTCCATGCGATGTCGAATGCTTCGTAAACCAGGTCTACTGCTTCCTGAACGGAGCCGGGAGCGAGAACGGGCATTCTGTAGCCGCCGTGTCCGCCGCCTCTTGTAGCCTGCATGTAGTCCATCTGTGCACCCTGGATAGCGCCTGTTCCCGGGCCGCCTCTCATCATGTTAACGAGTACTGCGGGGAAACCGGATGCAGCGAGGGAAGAAATGCCTTCTGCCATAAGGGAGAGTCCCGGGCCGGAGGAAGATGTAAGGCTGCTTACGCCTGCATATGCAGCGCCGTAAATCATGTTGATGGATGCGAGTTCGCTTTCACCCTGAACAAATACGCCGCCGACTTCGGGAAGTCTTCTGGACATGTATTCGGGAATTTCGTTCTGCGGGGTAATGGGGTAGCCCGCAAAGAATCTGCAGCCGCCGCGAACTGCAGCTTCTGCAATTGCTTCATTGCCTTTGATGAATAATTTGCTCATGTTGTAATCCTCTATTTATAAACTTCGATTGCAGCTTCGGGGCACATAACAGCACAGCTTGCGCAGCCTATGCATTCAGCGCCTTCTTTCATTTCCACAACCTCGTAACCTGCCGCATTTACCTTGCTTCCTACTGCCAGCACGTCTTTGGGGCATGCCATGATGCAAAGCTTGCAGCTCTTGCAGAATTCACTTCTGATTTCTACTTTAGCCATAAATTCACCTCCTTAAAATTATGGGTAGATAGTAAATGTGTCAATTAGTATCGTATTTTCCGGCAGAGGGGCTTTCATCTCTACTTTGTTGGAAACGGTGTAGAAGCTGCACCCCAGCTGCATTTCTTCCAGGGAGTGTATGCCTTCCAGAACTATGTCCGAGTCTGTCTGATTTCCGATATTAGGATTGCCTATAGTTATAAACTGCCTGAAGCCACCGTATGCCATTATGAGATTCTGCATGTATTCGATGTGGGCCTTGTCGGCAGAGAGTAATCGGTAGGGATTGACAACATAAAACACGGTGCTGCCATCCAGGTATTCGCTGGACTGACCCACAGTAAGCGCGCCTGTTTCGTTGCCGCCTATGTCCAGAACATTCATGGAGCTCTCGTCCTTAAGGAGTCTTTCAACTCCGGGAGGAACTATGGGAGAATCCATAAAATGCAGGCCTGCCAGCAGCTTTATGTCTTTGCCTTCTATAAGGTCCTTGTGGTCTCTGCACCGGTATGCACCCTTTGTCTGGTCCATATCCAGGATGACCACATTATCGCGGCTCTGCCTTAAAGAAATGGCACAGTTTATGGCAAGTTCCGTCTTTCCGCAGCCGGATTCGCCGATAAACACCGCATTATGACCTTTAACAACGTCATTCCAGTTCATATATATGTTTTCCTTGTTTAGAGCAAGCGCCGCAGAATTGCTTCTGCGGCGCCATATTCAATATCGTTTTACGATAAAGCCTATTTTGCTTCGTAAACGGTCTTGCCGTTAACGATGGTCATGAGAACCTTTGTATTGAGCAGTTCAGCGGGGTCATTTTCCATGATGTTCTTGTCCAGTACTGTGAAGTCAGCGTACTTGCCGATTGTGATTGTACCGGTTTCGCCTTCAGCGAAGGAAGCGTAAGCGCATTCATATGTGAACATATTGAGAGCTTCTTCCATTGTGATACCGTTTTCGGGGTACCAGGGCTTGCCGTCAGCGCCCATTCTTGTAACTGCGTAGTACATGTTTGCGAGAGGATCGCAGTCTTCTACGGGGCAATCGGAGCCGCCCATCATGTGAACGCCCATGTCGATGAATCTTCTCCAGTTGTAGGATGTCTTTGCGAGTTCGCTGCCTACGCAGTCATCTACGATCTGGGAGTCGTATCTGCAGAAGACGGGCTGTGCATATGCCAGCAGGTTCTGCTTTACGAAGCGGTCCTGAAGGGGTTCATCCATGATCTGGCAGTGGATAATGCCGTGGTGCATGTTAGCCTTGGGATTTTCGTTCTGAACTAATTCATAGCCGTCCATAACCATTTCCAGAGCGCCGTCACCGATGCAGTGTACAACGATGGGGTAGCCAGCGTTGTGAGCTACGCGGAACATAGCGTTGAGTTCTTCCTGATCGTGGAGAGGAATACCTACATCTTCGGGAGCGTTAGCATACTTGCCTCTGAGTACAGCTGTGTGTGCACCGAGGGAACCGTCGCCCATGATCTTAATGTCGGAAACTGTGAACTTCTTGCCGTACTTTGCCTTTGCGGGGTTTTCCTTAACGAATTCCTCGATCATGGGCAGTGTCAGCATTCTGCACTGCTGCCATACCTTGATGGGCAGTTCGTCGGATTCGGAGAGTTCCTTGTAAGCCTGCATGATAACGGGCATGTCCTTTTCGGGAACTACCAGGTTGAGGTCGTCGGAGTGAACGCCTGTGAGACCCTTGCTTGCGATGTAGTTAGCACCGATAAGGATGAGCTTCTTCATTTCTTCAACTGTGGGAACGGGGAAGTACTGTTCTACCAGTCTTACTGTATCTTCGCAGAGAACGCCGTTGGGTGTTCCGTCTTCGAAGTAACGGAGCTTAAGATCTGTTTCGCCTTCTCTTGCATCCATCATGCCGAGAAGTTCCATAGCCTTTGTGTTGCATGTTGCGATGTGTCCGCAGCATCTTTCAATATAAGCGGGAACGTCGCCGCAAACTTCGTCCAGATCCTTTCTGGAAGGAACTGCTGTGGAGTCAGACCAGTCGTCCTGGTTGAAGCCAATGCCCATAGCCCAGCCGTCTGTGCCCTTCTTTTCTGCAGCAGCCTTGCCCATGATTTCCATGCATTCCTTGAAGGTCTTAGCCTTGGAGATGTCTGTTCTGCGGATCTTGTTGCTCAGCAGAAGGAGGTGCATATGGCTGTCTACGAGACCGGGGATCATGAATGCGCCCTTGAGGTCTACCATTTCTGTTTCGGGAGTAGCGAGAGCCTTAACTTCTTCGTCGCTTCCGCAAGCCATAATAACGCCGTTCTTTACTGCAACAGCGCTAACCATGTGATAAGACTTTTCCATGGTCTTAATCTGTCCGTTGTAAAAAATTCTGTCCATTTTTTCTCCTCATAATGATAAATAGGGATCCGGGCCACATAACCTTCGGTGACCCACTTCCTACATTATATCAAACGAAAAGTTATATGCATACTGTATACAATGTAGCCATTGTGACAAACTCTTAAAATAAACTTTACAAACTTGCGTTTTACTAATAAGCAAAGTAGTTGTATATTATAGACACAGGATATGTGAAATAAATAACAATCCAGATAAACATTTAACAATCACGATAAATAATTAACGAAAGCGGAAAAATCAAGGATAGTAAGGAGTGAAACAAAATGACAAAGTTCGGTAAAGTTGTTCTTATCTACATAACATGCCTGCTGACATGCACTATGGCTCTTCTGGCCAACGACATCATTAAAACAGATTCCCACAAGGCACCTATCGCAGCCTGCCTCATTATGGTTCTCCTGGTTCAGGTAATCGGAAGCCTCTACAAAGACTCCAGAGATTAATCCGCCTTTTTTCCACCGCAATTTGCGATTCCTATATATGTTGCAAAACCCGCCGTGACAGCTCCTCACGGCGGGTTTTGTTATGTCTTCTTTTTCTGTTTTTAATAAATTCTGCCCAGTCTGCTGCTTTCTTCCACAACGAGCTTAATTTCGTTGATGAACTTTCTTCCTGCAGGGGAGATTTCCTCTTCTGAAGAGATGAACAGGCCTGTTTCTCTTAAAGCTCTGGGTGCGAAGGGGATGCCTACGATTCCGGAAGGTCCGTTGTTTACGTGCATGCCTGCCATTATGGATACGCCCAGGTTTTCCTTAACCATAGCCATGATGGTGTTTTCATCGCTGGACATGAGGCCAACGGAAGGTTCGAAGCCGCGGTTTCTCATGAGCATTTCGATGTCGTGGTCGTAAGAAGCCTTAAGCCTTATGAACGGATAATCGCCCAGTTCCATGATGTCGATTTCCTTCTTTTCCGCTAAGGGGTTGTCACTGGAAACTACAGCGAGGATATCGTCGAGGAACAGGGGAATAAACGTACCGGAAACCATTTCCTGGCGTGTAATTACCGCAATGTCGATAACGCGTTCTGCCATGAGCTGGCGAAGGCGGGATCCGCCGGATTCGATCAGTTCTATAGTAATCTTCGGATATTTCTTCTGGAACTTGGAAATTACTTTGGGCAGCAGGTACCTTGCGAAGGAAAGACCTGCACCTATGGTTACATGGCCCACATCCAGACCCTGAATCTGGGCTACGGTCTGGGATACCTTTTCGCCTGCAGATACGAATTCTCTTATGGAAGAAATAAGGTCCATTCCGGAAGGAGTAAGGCTGCATCCGGAGCGGGTTCTGTGCAGAAGGGTAATGCCCAGCTCTTCTTCCAGAGCGTTCATCATGTGGGTCACGCCGCTGGGCGTATAGCCCAGTTCTTCTGCGGCTTTAGTAAAACTTCCTGTATCTACTGCGCGGAGCAGCACCTGACATTTAACGAGATCCATATTAAGAAATCCTCACAATAAGTTTGCAAAATAGTTAGCACACTAAATATAACCTATAGTAAGAAAAGGTGTCAATCAGAACTTATACTGTGCAAATTCTGCGCAGAGTTTTGCGCAGTTTTCCATGTCTTCCGTGGATACGATCTCCTGCGGACAGTGGATGAATCTGCAGGGAATGGATATGCCGCCGGACTGAACCCCTTCCATATTAAGGCTCATGGCGCCTGCATCTGTACCTCCGCTTAAAAGCACGTCCATCTGGTACTTAATGCCTTTCTTTTCTGCCAGATCCACCAGTATTTTATTGACTGCCGGGCTGCAGATTACGGAGCCGTCCTTAACCTTAATGGCTGCGCCTTTTCCGAGGGAGGAGCTGCAGCCGTGGCGGCTCTTTGGAATGCTGTCGTCGCCGGTTACGTCCACTGCGATGCCGTAGTCCGGGTTAACTCCGAATGCTGCGGTTTTCGCTCCGCGAAGACCTACTTCTTCCTGGGATGTGAACACAAAGTACAGATCGTTTTCCGCCTTTTCCAGCATTTCCATAGCCATTAAGAGCACTATGCAGCCGCTGCGGTTATCTGTGTAGGGAGATGCTATTCTTCCGTTGAGAAGCGCTGCAGAAGGGGTGTCGTAGACAGCCATGTCGCCGGGGCGAACGTATTTTGCTGCATCTTCTGCGCTGCATGCGCCTATGTCGATAAACATGTCTGCCAGCTGGGCCTTGCTTTCGTCTTCCAGGTCGCTGCAGAGTACGGTGCCTTTAAGGCCGTCCTTAAAGCGGACAGGAGTACCGATAAGTTCGTTAACGGGTAGGCCGCCGATCTTTCCAAAGCGGAGAGCGCCGTCCTTTTCTATGTGGGTCACCATGAGGCCGAGGGAGTCCATGTGGGCCGCAAACATAATCTTCTTGCCGCTGCCTTTCTTGTGGCATATTAAGTTGCCCATGGCGTCGCTTGTGATTTCGTCGCAGTAAGGCTCTGCCATGCTCTTTATTATTTCTGCAACGCTGTCTTCCAGGCCGGAAGGGCCGAAAGCTGCGTTTAAAGTATTTAAAGTCTTAAGGATATCCATTATTTTACCCTTCCTGCGGCCAGCGCATCTGTCGACAGTTCGGCCGGTTTTAAGCCGTTTGGGATGTCCCTTTCGTCTGCAACGGTGGAGGCCGCGTGCAGAGATCTTACAGGCGTGCTTATATTGCAGACTCTTACGCCGGCTCTGCTGCGCTGGATTGCCGCAGCATCCGTGCCGCCTGCGATAAAGTTCTTAATCTGCCAGGGAATTCCGGCTCTGTCTGCTTCGTCTCTTAAAAATTCGAAGAGCCTGCGGTCGTATATGGTTCCCGAATCCACGCATCCGATAACGGGGCCTTTGCCTATTAAAGTTACGCGCTTTGAATCTTCCACGCCGGGCATGTCTGCGCTGGTCGTGCCTTCCAGGATGAGCGCAATGTCCGGTTCTACAGTAAATGCTGCTGCTTTCGCTCCGCGAAGACCCACTTCTTCCTGGACTGTAAACACAAATGTCACGTCCATGGGCAGATCCTTTTCCAGGAGCTTAATCATCTGGGCGCAGCCGATGCGGTCGTCGATTGCTTTAGCTTTAATTCTATGGCCGCCTTCTCCGAAACGCAGGAAATCCGATTCGAAGACGATTGGGTCACCGATTTTAACCAGATTAAGCGCGCTTTCTTTATCTTCTGCCGCAATATCGATGTACATGGAAGGAATCTGTGGAACCTTCTTTTCTTCCGAAGGGCTTACAAGGTGGTACGCCTTAAGTCCGATAACGCCGGGTACATGCTTTTCTCCGACCAGGACCTTTCTGCCCAGGACTACTCTCGGGTCAACGCCGCCGGCTTCTTCGAAGCGCACAAAGCCGCTTTCGTCCACGCTTTTTACTACGAGACCCACTTCGTCTATGTGACCCGCAATCATAATCCTCGGTCCGACGGACTTTGCGCCTTTCTTGAACACAATCAGGTTGCCCATGTTGTCCACTTCCATAGAATCTGCATAGGGCCTGCATTTTTCTGCAATCAGCTTTCTTACAGGGCTTTCGTAGCCGGAAACTCCGCCTGCCAGGCAGAGCTGCTTTAAAAGTTTCAGCATCCGTACACCTCCTTGCAGGGATTTGCTATGCATTCAGCCAGAAGTTCGGCTATCCACTTTACATCGCGGATGTCGATAACTTCGATGGGCGTATGCATATAGCGCATGGGAAGGGATATCAGCGTCATGTTAAAGCCTTCCCTTGCAATCTGCATGGGCCAGGCATCCGTGTGGGTATTGCCGCCTCTTGGTTCAAACTGGTAGGGTATGCGCTTTTCCTTCGCCAGCTTAATAACATGGTCTGAAATATGGGTCTGAATATTGGGTCCTGTGGCAATAAGGGGACCTTTGCCAAGTTTACAGGGCATGTTTACCGGGCCTCCGTCGGGAGTATCCGCATGAGCCACATCTATAACGATGCAGTAGTCCGGGTCTATGGCATAGCCTCCTGTAACAGCTCCCATGGAGTTGGTTTCTTCTATCGTTGACCCCATTATATACACATCGCAGTCCAGCTTTCTATCCTGCAGCATCTCCATTGCCAGCATGCAGGCAGCAAAACAACTGCGGTCGTCCAGGGATGTCCCGCAGTATAGGTTTTCGCCTAAAGAATAATTGTCTTTTCTGAAGGAGATGGGGGTACCGGGCGGAACGAGTTTTTCCGCCTCTTCCTGAGGATATCCGATGTCGATCCTTAAGTCGCTGACCTTTAAGGCGTTGCTCTTGTCCTCTTCGCTTAAAACGTGGGGAGGAAGGGCAGCTACAACGCCGAAAATCGGAGGATCTGTAAGGATGGTAAGCTCTCTGTCCGGCAGCATCCTCGGGTCAACCCCGCCGATTGTCGTAAAGCGAAGCATGCCTTCTTCTGCGCCGGTGCTCATGAGGCCAATTTCGTCCAGATGAGCCACAAGGAGAACTTTCCTTGCATTTTCAATGCCGCATCGTTTAACACCGATGCAGTTTCCGGACCTGTCTATCCATGTTTCGTCGCATAACGGTGCGATGAGCTCTTTAGCTTTAGCGGTTACCCGGCTTTCGAAGCCTGTAGGCCCGCATTCGCTGCAGAGGGTTTTCATGGTTTCTCTTAAATCCATATGAATTACCTTCTTTTTGATATCCTGATTTAGCTTTCAGATTTAGAATTTATCCCCAGAGATTTTCGGGGTAGAGGCCTGCATCCTTCTTTGCCTTCATGGCTGCAACGATGGCAGGTCTGTCTTCTTTGTAGGTTACGCCGTACCACTTTTCGGGGCAGCGCAGAACTGCAACTTCTGCCTTGCCGCCTTCGATAAGCTTGCTTACGGTAACGGGCAGCAGGTATTCGCCCTTTAAGGGGTTTTCCTTAAGGATTCTTTCCAGATCCGGCTTAAGGCCCTTCTTGAGCTCTTCCATAAAGCTTCCGGTGAATCCGAAGAGGTTCATGGATACGGGTGTTCCGTCTGCAACGTCTGTCCAGCTTGCGCCGTCGTCTTCGGTAAACTGGATAACATCGCCGTTTCTCTGGATCTTAAGGCGTTCGTCGATGCCTGTAAGTCTGCCTTTTTCGTCGGTTCTGCATACGCCTCTTGCAACGCTTCCGTTTTCTGTAAGGGTATTTTCAATCTGGTAAGCAGCCATGCAGTAATCGTACTTTTCGCCGTCTTCTGCCTTGGAAAGATAGTCGTACATAATCTTAAAGGCTTCGGGGCCGTAGTAATCGTCTGCGTTTATAACTGCGAAGGGGCCGTCGATAAGGTCTCTAGCAGCCAGGATTGCGTGGCTTGTGCCCCAGGGCTTAACTCTGCCTTCGGGAATTTCGATGCCTTCGGGGATGTCTGTGAGTTCCTGGAATGCATACTTGATTTCCATACCCTTTGCAGCGCCTTTTTCCAGAATAGCTTCGAAATCTTCTCTTATAGCTTCTTTAATAATGCATATAGCAGTTTCAAAACCGGCTCTTCTTGCGTCGTAAAGTGAAAAATCTATGATGAGTTCGCCGTTAGGTCCGATGGGGTCCATCTGCTTGAGTCCGCCGTAGCGGCTTCCCATGCCGGCTGCCATAACTACTAATACGGGTTTTTTGTTCATAACACACCTCTCATAATGTTTTTATAGTACTTTATATGGTATACTACAAAATATGGAAAAGCAAACAAACAATACAAAAAAAGCGGTCCTTATCTTTCTTGGATACGCAGGGTTCGCCCTAATCGCCTGCTTAATGAAGACAGGTGCTCTTGCAGGTTTCGACAACGCTATAAGAGATGCAATTTTGTCCCTCAGATGCGGTGCGCTCACGGCCCTTTTCGTGCCCATAGCCCACAGCGGCAGCTGGTTCTCCGTAATGCCAATTTTAATCGTGCTTCTGGCGCTTCCGAAGACTCGCTGGTCCTACGGCATTCCCGCAGGTGCAGCAACAGCAGCGGCCCAGCTCTTCTACCAGGTTCTCAAGAGAATCTTCCGCAGAGCCCGCCCCGACATGGCTTTATGGCTCGTTAAGGAGCACGGCTTCAGCTTCCCCAGCGGCCACAGCATCACGAGTTTCCTTCTGTACTCCATGCTAATCGTCCTCTTTATCTACTACTACGTTAACGAGGGCAGAACGCTGGTAATCTACAGAAAGAACCCCAAGCCCACGACAGCTTACTTTAAGAGCTTTAAAGGCACACTGGCTGCCTGCCTGCTCTGCGAGCTGTACATTGCGCTCATGGGAATTACAAGAGTATATGTCGGCGTTCACTGGCCCTCCGACGTTCTGGCCAGCTGGTGCCTTGGCATTGCAAATATCACCATCCTTTACATGGTTTTCTGCACAGGAAAGCCCTTGGTAAAGGAAGAAATCGTCTACGTGACCCCATGCGGGAAGGAGATTGAAAAATGAGCAGGAAACCTCTGATTGGCCTCACACCGTTCTTTAACGGCGAAGCAGACACAGCATGCGTCAGACCCACTTACAGCGAAGCCATCAAGCGTGCCGGCGGAATCCCCGTAGTTATCGCTTCTTACAGCGACCTTACGGATTTCGAAGACATTCTGGACTCCCTGGACGGTATACTCTTTACCGGCGGCGAAGACGTTGACCCCAATTATTACGGCGAAAACATCGAAGAATTCTGCGGCGGCATAAGCCCGGACAGAGAAAAGCTGGAATTCCCCTTAATTAAGCTCTGCATCGAAAGAGACAAGCCCTTTATGGCAGTTTGCAGAGGCATGCAGGTTATGAACTGCACATGCGGCGGCACACTCTATCAGGATCTTAAGATCCAGGGCGGAGCAACATTTAACCACTCCAACGCAGCAGACGACGGAAGACTGGCTGTACATAGCGTAAGCTATAC
>JAKSSQ010000200.1 GCA_024403005.1 Clostridia bacterium
TACTATCTTAAGGCAGGCTTCCGATGCAGTGAGTCCGAATATTTCTCCGATTTCAGCCATATTGCGGCCCATATATGGAGCGTAGTTTTCGGTCTTTGCATAGCCCAGAGAAATATCCTGCCAGCGGCCTCTGTGGCTTTCGTCCATATCCGCGAGCATTTTCTTTCGAAGAACCGGGTCTTCTGCGCGTTTTTTCAGCGCTTCTACGCCGCCTTCAAAGGCCCAGGACGGAATGTTGCTGGAAAGATAGGTGGAAGAGGCATCGTAGGGATACTGGTCTGCCCAGACATCCATGCCTTTCGCTCTTGCAGCCTCGATCATGGCGAGGGTTTCAGCAGATCTGCCCCAGACTTCCCTTCTCGCCAGCTTATGGTGGGAAATTTCAAGGCTTACGCCGCTCTTTTCCGCGGTGTCCAGAGCTTCGTTAAGAGCGTTTATGATATCCAGTCCTTCATTTCGCATGTGAGTGCTGTAATATCCACCTTTAGCTGCGGCCACCTTGCAAAGCTCCGCCAGCTCGGAAGAATCCGCGTATACTCCGGGCGGATATATTAAACCGGAGGAAAGCTGCCAGGCACCTTCGTCTATGGATTCAGAAAGAAGATGCTTCATGGTGTCCATCTGCAGTTTATTCGCAGGAGTTGGGTCAAAGCCCATCGCAGCGATTCTAAGGCTTCCGTGCCCGACTCCGCAGGCCAGGTTAACTGCCGGCTTTACATCCTCGACCTTTTCCAGGAATTCGCCGAAAGACCGCCAGTTATAGGGCATTTCGCCTACATAACCTCTTAAAAGTTCCAGATTTTCCGGATTTACAGGAGCGCAGGAAATGCCGCAGTTTCCGGCCATATCCGTCGTAACGCCCTGCAGTATCTTGCTCTGGCATTCCGGATAACTGAATACCGTCTCGTCTGTGTGGCAGTGGATATCTATGAAGCCGGGAGTAAGCGTATAGCCTTCCGCATCTATAGTCTTTGCTGCGGAGATTTCTTCCGGCTCGGTTCCGGCCAGGAATACTTCCGCGATTCTGCCGTCCTTAACAGCTATGCTGCCCTTAAAAGAAGGCTGCCCGCTTCCGTCGATTATATTTGCATTTTTAATATATAAATCTGCGTTCAATTTCAGTTTTTATATGTTTATTCTGCGTGTGCGATGAATTCTGCAACGTCGTCCCAGTACTTGTCGCCGGTAAGGATCTTAAAGAGGTCGATGCAAAGGTCGCCGCCGTTGAATCCGTTGGTAAAGATGCAGATACCATCCTTTGTTTCCAGATCCATTGCTGTTAAAGCTCTGTAGCAACCGTTGTCGCCCCAGTGCCAGATTATGTTTTCGTCTTCTGCGCAGAGGCCCCAGCCAAGACCCCAGTAAACGTGGTCTGTAGCCTTGTTCTGGCGGGATGTCTGTTCCTTAAAGGTCTTGTCGGAAATGCCTGCGTGGTTGTTCAGCACTTCGCACATGAACTTTGCGTAGTCCTGAGCGCTTGTGTAGAGGGACCATGCTGCATTGGGTTCGGGAACGGAGCTGTGGTCGTCGATTTCCATGCGCAGTTCCTGCATAACGCCGTCCTTGTCGAACTTGTTGCTTTCCTTTTTAGTCATTTCAAGAGCCCATACGGGGTAGGAATCTTCCATGCCCAGAGGCTTAATGATCTCGTCGAAGAAGTGGTCGCAGAATTCCTTGCCGGTAATCTTATCTACCAGGAACTGCAGCCAGTAGTAGCCTTCGCCGGAATAGCGGTAGTCGCTGCCGGGTTCGAAGTCGATGGGCAGATGGGGGCGGTCACCCCAGCCGGGGAAACCTGTTCCGTGGCTGAGCGCAATTCTCGGAGTAATCTTCTTTACCTTAGGATCGTCGGAAACGCAGAGCTCGGGAGCGCGTTCATACATGCTTTCGTCCAGGTCGATAATGCCTCTGTCTACAAGGCGCATAACGATAGTGGAAAACAGTGTCTTTGTAAGGGATGCAGCTTCGAAAATCGTGTCCGGAGTTACCGGTTCCATAGTTTCGGAATTCTTAATACCGAAAGCTCTTGTTTCACCTGCAACGCCGTTCTTTATAAGGCAATAGTTGAAACCGGGAACCTTGTGCTTCTCGGAAAGTTCTCTTAATTTAGCTTCGTCTGTGTAATCAGTGTAAAGAAGTTTCATTATTGTACCTCCATATTTTTATCCGCTAACCGGCAGTTTTCGCCGGATAATTAACTATTTTTTATATACTTCTTCCCATTCTTCCTTAAGAATACCGAAGTGCAGTCTGCTCTTGACCCCATCAACATGATATTCGTAGCCGCGCCTTTCGCCCTCGAATATAAGGCCGCAGTGCTCCATTACCTTTCTGGAACGAACATTGTCTTTAATGCAGGTCATGTCCACTCTGCGGACTCCGTCTTCTTCGAAAGCATAGCGAAGAATCTCCTTAAGGGCCTCTGTGCAGTAGCCCTGTCCCCAGTATTTTTTATAGAGAAAATATCCGGGTTCCACCCTTTTTCCTACGGGGCCGCGCTCGAGAACGCTGTAGCCTATGCCGCCCATGTATTCTGCAGTTTCTTTATCTGCGATTACGAGAAATACGGAATCCGTGTTTTCGTCGTACTTTGCTTCTATGGCGCCGG
>JAKSSQ010000201.1 GCA_024403005.1 Clostridia bacterium
ATCTTCGATTCTGTAGCCGAGCTGCTCTAAAAGTGCGATTTTCTCGGCTGCAGCTTCCTTTTCGTGTACTGTCATCTGCAGGAGCAGCGGCATTAACATGGGCTGGCTTGCAGTTTCTTCCTCTGTAAACTTCTTTGTAAGCTTTTCGTACAGAATTCTTTCGTGGGCTGCGTGCTGGTCCACGAAGTAGACGCAGTTTTCGTCCATGGCAAGAATGTAAGTTGCGAAGGCCTGACCTATTATGTTTAATCCTGTGAACCAGAACTGTCTTTCGATCTGCTTTGGATGAACCTGCTGGCCGGCCTGCGGATTATAGGTCTGAATGGTCTCCTGCACTGAAATTTCAGCCTTTTCGGCCTCGCTTCTCATCTGTGCGAATATGTTTTCCGTGTCGTTTTTAGTATTGGTTAACGAGAAAGGTATTACGTTAACCATGTCTAGGCCCGGTATTTTCTTTTCTAAAGTGCCTTCAGTCTTGCTTTCCAGCTCTTTATATCTGAACTCTGCAGGTTCTTCGGGTTTCGAAAGATTTACCGGAGCAATAATATCCTCTTCGCAGGTCTTTGCAGCTTCGGAAACATCCGGTGCAGCGTCTGCTGTAAGCATGCTTCTTCTTATGGCTTTAACCATGAATTCTGAAACTGCTCTTTCGTCGAAGAACTTTATGTCCGTCTTGTGCGGATGGATGTTTACGTCGATGGTGGTTGGGTCAACGGTAAGGAACAGGAATGCAGCCGGATGGCGGCCGTCGAAAAGCTTGTCGGAGAACGCCTCTTCCAGAGCATCTTCCATAACTTTGCTCTTGACCCACCTGCCGTTTACGAAGAAAATCTGCCATCTCTTGTTGTTTCTGGAGTACGCAGGCGACGTTACGGAGCCGTAAATTGACATGCTGCCTTCGGATCCGCCGATGTCGACCAGACCCTTGGCTAATTGAGGGTTGTAAAGGGTCAAAATCGCCTGTTTAAGGTCCCCTTTGCCCAAAGTTGAATAAAGTATCGTTCCGTTGGAAATAAGGCGGAATTTGACGCCGGGATAGGCCAGAGCCATCTTGGAAACGTAGTCCGTAATTAAGGAAGCTTCCGAGTTATCCGGCTTAAGGAACTTGCGGCGCGCGGGAATGTTAAAGAACAGGTCTGTTACGATAATGGTCGTGCCGTCTTCGCAGGCAGAATCGGTGAATTCGTCCACATCTCCTGCCAGAACTGCGATTTTCGTGCCTGTCTGCTGCCCTGCCGGCTTCGTTATAAGCTCGGTTCTGGAAACAGCTGCGATGCTTGCCAGCGCTTCGCCGCGGAAACCCAGAGTTCCGATGGCGTTCAGGTCTTCCTCCGTGCTTATCTTGCTTGTCGCATAGCGCATAAAGGCAAGGCGCACTTCGTCCTTTGGAATGCCTCTGCCGTTGTCCGTAACGCGGATATATTCCTTGCCGCCCTTCTTAATTTCGCAGGTAATTGCCGTAGCTCCTGCGTCTATGCTGTTTTCGATAAGCTCTTTTACGATGGAAAGCGGCCTTTCGACTACTTCTCCTGCCGCAATTTTATCCGCTATTTCCTGAGGGAGGATTTTAATCATTGTCTGGTCTTCTCCTGAAGCTGTTCAAGGATGCCGATTGCCTGGGAGGGCGTAATGTTCATGAGGTCCAGATTGCGGACCATGTTTGCGATTTCGCTGTCCACGGGTGTAAAGAGAGAAAGCTGCATTTCTGCCGGTTCTTCCTGCACTTCTGCGCCCGGTTTTGCGGTTCTTACAGGGCTCTGTGACCCAATTCCGTCCGAACCTGCTTCCAGCTCGGAAAGCTTAATCTCCGCGTTTTCCAGCACTTCTTTGGGCACGCCTGCCAGCTTTGCAACGTGGATGCCGTAGCTTCTGGAAGCGCTTCCTTCCACGATTTTATGGAGGAATACGATGTTTCCGTTGGTTTCAGCCACGTCTACGTTAAGGTTCTTTACGCCCTTAATTGTTTCGCTCAGAGCTGTGAGCTCGTGGTAATGCGTAGCAAAGAGCGTTCTTACTCTGTTGTTCTTCTTGGTTAAGCGTTCCACAGTAGCCCATGCGATGGAAAGACCGTCGTAAGTGCTTGTGCCTCGGCCGATTTCGTCCAGGATTACAAGGCTCCTGGTGGATGCGGTGTTCAGAATGTACGCAAGTTCGGACATTTCCACGAAGAATGTGGACTGGCCCATGGCTATGTTGTCTGATGCGCCGATTCTGGTGTAAATGCGGTCGCAGATGCCTATTAACGCGCTGTCTGCGGGAACGAAGCATCCTGCCTGAGCCATCAGCACTATAAGCGCCAGTTGGCGCATGTATGTGGATTTACCGGCCATGTTGGGCCCGGTAATTAAGAGCATGCTGGAATCGCTTCTGTTAAGGTAAAGATCGTTGGAAACGAAGACTCCGTCCTTAATTGCGGTCTCGATAACCGGGTGTCTGCCCTTCTTTATAAGGATTTCGTCGCCGTCGTTAACCTGAGGCTTTACGTAGTTCAGCTTGACGGAGCTTTCTGCGAAGCTGCACAGAACGTCCACCGCTGCCAGTGCGGAGCCGGTCTTCTGCAGCCCTGCCGCCTTGTCCTGAACTTCCTT
>JAKSSQ010000202.1 GCA_024403005.1 Clostridia bacterium
CAAGTTCGAACTGGCTAAGATGGCCAAGCAGCACAACCTCGACGCAACCCACGATACAGTACACGAAATGGCTAGAGACGAAGCAAGACACGGCAAGGCTCTCGAAGGCATGCTCAAGAGATACTTCAAGTAATTCGCTTACTATCTTAAATAGCACATTAAAAACCTCCCGGATATCCGGGAGGTTTCTTTTTGCATTGGATAGTTTACATACCCATTTCGTCCCTTGTGGGGATGGAGCCCTGAGCTCCGGGTCTTGTAACGGAAATGGATGCAGCCTTGTTTGCAAAGGCGATTGCATCTGCAGGGGCCTTGCCTTCGGAAAGTGCAACGGCAAAGGCGCCGCTGAAGGTATCTCCGGCAGCTGTAGTATCCACAGCCTTAACCTTAATGCCTTCGATTAAGCAGGAATTTTCCTTGTCGCAAAGATATGCACCGCGGCTTCCCACTGTAACGAGTACGTGGCCAACGCCTTTGGCGAGAAGATATTCTGCAGCAGCCTTAATTTCTTCTACGGATTCGCAGTTCATCTTTGTGAGCTTTGCCAGTTCTGTTTCGTTGGGTGTGAACCAATCAACGCAGGCAAGCACATCGTCGGGAACGCTGTCCGGAGCGGGAGCCGGGTTCAGAATAACTGTCTTTCCTAAAGCCTTTGCTTCCTTAACGAAATACCATACGCCGTCGAAAGGAGTTTCCAGCTGCATCATTAAGATTTCGCAGTCTTCCAGAGCCTTTCTGCTGGCCTTGAGGTATTCCGTATCGCAGCAGCCGTTGGCACCTGCGATAACTACGATGCTGTTGCGTCCGTTTTCGTCAACATAAATTGTAGCCATACCTGTGGGTTCATCGGCACGCTTGAGCATGGAAACGTCTGCACCGCAGCCTGCGAGGCTTTCTGCCAGAGTATCTCCGAAGCCGTCCTTGCCTACAGAGCCGAGCATTGCAACATCGCCGCCCAGTTTAGCTGCAGCTGCAGCCTGGTTAGCACCCTTTCCGCCCGGATTGTACATTATGGAATCGCCCATGATTGTTTCACCGGCAAGGGGCATTTTCTTCATTGTAAGCCTTAAATCCATGTTAAGGCTTCCTGCAACTAATATCTTAGCCATAATCTATTCCTGTATTACTTTTCGCTCTTGGGGTAACGTGCAAGTTCTCTTTCTACGATGTCCCAGAACATGTCTGCGTCGATGTCGTAAGCAACATGACAGTTCTTGGGCTTCTTCATGTAGTCGAACATGTCGCAGTTTGTACGTCCGTAGGATTCTGTGCTGCGGATGTCGATGGTTGCGTTCACATACTTGGACTTAATAACATCGGGGTTAATGAGGTATGCGATAGTGCACGGATCGTGGAGAGGACCGCCTGCCCAGCCGAAAATTTCGTACTGAGTCTTGCAGAAGTGGCCCATGAGGTCTACGAACAGGTCGCTGGCAATTGTGCCGACCTGGCGCATTCTTTCAACGATGTCCGGTGTGCAGAGAACCTTTCTGGTAATGTCCAGACCCATCATGCGGATGGGGCGTCCGCAGGTGAAGCAAACGTATGCAGCGTCTGCATCTGCGATAATATTGAATTCTGCTGCAGGAGTAACGTTGCCGTTGGTGTACGCGCCGCCCATGAGCACGATTTCCTGAATCTTGTCTGCGATTTCAGGCTTCATGCGAAGAGCCATGCCCAGGTTTGTCATGGGGCCTGTTGTTACCATTGTAATGTCGCCATCGCTTTCCATAAGGGTGTCGATGATGAAGTTTACAGCATGCTTTTCCTGAATCTTAAGAGTAAGAGGCGGGAAAACGGGACCGTCCAGGCCTGTTTCGCCGTGGATATCGCCTGCATTGAGCTTTTCTCTGATCATGGGTCTGGAGCAGCCCTGGAAGCAGGGAATGTCGCCCTTGCCGATCCACTGGAGGACCTTAAGTCCGTTAAGGCTTGTCTTTTCAACTGTCTGGTTGCCGGAAACGATTGTAACACCAAGAAGTTCGATGCCGGGGTTGGATGCTGCCATCATGATGGCTACAGCGTCGTCGTGGCCGGGGTCACAGTCGAGAATAATCTTTCTTTTCTTAATATCGCTCATATGAATATATCTCCTTAAGCAGATTGTGTTTTATATACGCTGCTATTTTATCATAAACTTCGGGATATTTGTCTATTTAAGAGCTATTTATCCGCGCATTCTTCTTTTATAATTCGCCGGCGGCAAGGCAGCAGCTTATCCGGTCATCGGAGAAATAGTATACAATTTACCGTTATACGAAGTTTTTTGCGCGGCTTAATTGCATAATTTCCTGTAATTTATTAAAATTATTAAGTTACGGCACTTACTTATGTTATAAAACAACAAGACATCTGAAAATAAAAATACTATGACACAGCTAAATAACTCAAAGGGCCACGGCTCAAGTCACAAATTTTCCTTCGGTATGTTCCTCGTAACAATCGGTATAGTTTACGGCGACATCGGAACATCGCCGCTCTATGTAATTAAATCCATTATGGAAGGCAACGGCGGCCTCGGCCAGATCGACCCGGATTTCATTATCGGATCCCTTTCGCTAATCATCTGGACAGTC
>JAKSSQ010000203.1 GCA_024403005.1 Clostridia bacterium
GGCAGCATTCGACGGCTGCCACGTTGTCCCCATTAAGGCGCTGCTTGCGTTCGCGCATCTTCAGGTCGAGGGATATGGAGATTTCCGTCTGGGAAAACCTTAATTCCTCCATTAAATCCAGAGTGCTGTCGATGGCGTCCATAGCCCGGTCCTTGCGGCTCCTGGAGTTGTCGTCTGTCCAGGATACGAAGGTTCCTCTGCCTCTGGCTTTGCTTATAATGCCGGAAGCTTCCAGTTCGTCGTAAGCCCTTTTAATTGTACCTATGGCTATATCCAGAGCGGAGGAAAGATCTCTTACAGTAGGGAGCTTCGTGCCGTACTCCATGCGGCCGCTGCGGACCTCTGCGGTGACGGCATCCACTATCTGCCTGTAGATTGGAACCTCCTGGCTCGGATCCAGCTGAAGATTAAAAATGTTATCCATTGGATCACCGAAATAATAGATGTAAGTTATAGAACATTTTGCCTTGCTTTACTTATCTGGGATAGTCTGCTGCGCTGCGGCCTTTGCATCGGGACTTGTACCATAAACAAGTATTTCAATCGACCCTATGTTTCGGGCAACATTTCTTAAAACAGTGCCCCCACCGATTATTTTTGCAAAATAACGCAGTTTTGCATATATCTCCTGTTGCGATTTATTATATATCAATTTACAATTTTGTCATAGAACAATTTAGCCTTTTGCAAAAAATTTTAACACGGACAGATCTTGTCCAAACGAAGGATTAATTAGAGGTGGAAAAATGGATCAGAAAACACTGGTAATCGGCGTTATCGGCGCTGACGTACACGCAGTAGGTATCTCCATTCTTAACCGCGCATTCATCGATGCAGGTTTTAATGTAGTAAACCTTGGCGTAATGGTAAGTCAGGAAGAATATATCGCTGCAGCCATTGAAACAAATGCAGATGCTATCATGGTATCTTCTCTCTACGGCCAGGGCGAACTGGACTGCAGAGGCATGAGAGAAAAGTGCGACGAAGCAGGTCTTAAGAACATTCTTCTCTATGCAGGCGGAAATATCGTAATCGGCAAGCAGGTTTTCGAAGAAGTAGAACAGAGATTCAAGGCTATGGGCTTCGACAGAGCATTCCCTCCCGGAACAGCTCCCGAAACAACAATCGAAGCTCTTAAGGAAGATCTGCACATCGCATAATATATAAAGAGGTAGAATATGAGACCAGTACTGCTCATAGACTTCGGAAGTACATACACAAAGGTTACGGCCGTCGATCTGGACACAGAATCCCTGCTGGGAACAGCTCAGTCCTGGACGACAATAAACACAGACATCGGTGAAGGTCTTCAGAAGGCAGTAGACCTGCTGGAAGAAAAGACAGGCCACCTGGACTTTACAGCCAGATATGCCTGCTCCTCCGCTGCAGGCGGCCTCAAGATGGTTACTATCGGACTTGTTCCCGAGCTCACAGCTGAAGCTGCAAAGCAGGCAAGCCTGGGCGCCGGCGCAAAGATCCGCGGAGTTTACTCCTACGAACTTACGGAAGACGATATCGAAGACATCGACGATATCCAGCCGGACATCGTGCTCCTTACAGGCGGCACAGACGGAGGAAACAAGGATGTAATCATCCACAACGCAGAACTCCTTGCAACATGCAAGACAGACTTCCCTGTAGTAATCGCAGGCAACAGAACTGCGGCAAGAACCTGCCAGAGAAAGCTGGAAGGCAGAGAAGTCTTCATCTGCGAAAATGTAATGCCCAAATTCGGCACACTCAACACTCTCCCCACACAGGAAAAGATCCGCGAAATCTTCCTTAAGAGAATCGTTGAAGCCAAGGGTTACACAAAGGCTCAGTCCCTCATCGACAACATCGCAATGCCCACTCCCAGCGCAATGATGGAAGCTATTAAGCTCCTCGCAGAAGGCTGCGAAGGCGAAGAAGGCATCGGTGAACTGATAGCTGTAGACGTAGGCGGCGCCACAACGGATATCTACTCCGTTGCAGACGGCATGCCTTCAGACCTCGGCACAGTATTCAAAGGCATTCCCGAACCTTATGTAAAAAGAACCGTAGAAGGCGATATCGGTATGCGCTACAGCATTCACGGCATAGAAGACGCTGTAGGCACCGGATATATCTCAAGACTTTCCGGCATTAAGCCCGAAAGATGCAGAGAGCTCATCGATTACCTCGGAGCAAGCACAGAACTTCCGCCGGACAGCGAAGAACTTGAAACTCTGGACTTCGCACTGGCAAGCGGCGCTGTAAAAACAGGCGTTGAACGCCATGCAGGCAAGCTGGAAGAATATTATACATGCAACGGTACTGCTTACATGCAGACCGGTAAGGATCTGAGAGGCGTACGCCAGATTGTGGTCACCGGCGGCTCCCTTATAAGAACAAAGAGAACCGCAGAAATCGCATCTGCCGCATTCCTCGACCCTGCAGACCCCTTCTCACTCAGACCGAAAAATGCGGAAATCTGGGTAGACAGAAGCTATATACTCGCAGCAATGGGACTTCTTTCC
>JAKSSQ010000204.1 GCA_024403005.1 Clostridia bacterium
GCTAATCGCATCCTTATAAAGTCTTTCTGCAGCGGGTACGTTAGTCTGGAAGAAGCTGAATGCGCTTACCTTGAAATCCAGATCCATAATGCGTTCCATGTAGTAGTCGCAGCTCTGCAGAACCCTTATTTCTCCGGGGTTTACGGCATCGGAGCGGCCGAAATCCACAGTGTGGATAATGCCGCAGATTTCGTCGTCTGTTTTGGTAGACATAATACAATTTACGAAACCTTCTTCGTCGAACTCGCCTTCACTGGTTACGATGTTCACGAGAATCTGCCCTGTGCGCACGCCTTCGCGCAGAATAAGGTAGCGAAGCAGCCCTTCGTGCCTTTTTCTGTGGTAAAAGCTGTAGTTTTTAGCTCTGCAGAACTCGAGAGCTGCGTCCAGGATTCTGTTGAAATCTTCGGGAACGATGTGGCATTTTCCCGCATAAACTACGGACATAAAGCGCTTGCGCTCGTGCATGCCCAGCTGCAGAGGACCATCGATCATCTCGTTTCCGAAGGTGTAGTCCATCTTGTTGCGGTAGTGCTCTTCCTGGGGACAGGGTTTGATTGGCTTCACCAGCTGCGGGCTGAACCCACCGGCCTCCAGCAGCTTTTTAACCGCATCTTCCTTCTCTTTTAACTGTTTTTCGTATTCTACGCCCTGGTAGCGGCAGCCGCCGCACTTTTCGGCAGATATGCAAATTTCCATTAAAAATCTCCGTATGAATCGTAAAATTCCTTCTTGTATTCCAGGAATCTGTCTTCGTCTATAGCTTTGCGGATGTTTTCCATTGTGTTCACAAGGAAGTGCAGATTGTGCTCGGAAAGGAGCATGGAGCTTAAGATTTCGTCGCTCTTAAACAGGTGTCTTAAGTAGGCTCTGGAGTAGTTTCTGCATACGTAGCAGTCGCAGTTGGGGTCCAGCGGAGTAAAATCTACTGCGTGTGCAGCATTCTTAATGTTTACTCTGCCTACGGATGTAAATGCCAGGCCGTTGCGGGCAACTCTCGTGGGCAGTACGCAGTCGAACATGTCAATGCCGCGTTCCACGCCTTCGAAGAGGCAGTCCGGTGACCCAACGCCCATAAGGTATCTGGGCTTTTCTTTGGGGAGCCAGTCTACGCATTCGTCCATAACGTCGTACATGATTTCCTTGGGTTCACCAACGGAAAGGCCGCCGATGGAGTAGCCGGGCAGATCCATTTCCACGATCTGCTGTGCGGATTCGTAGCGCAGATCCTTGTACATTCCGCCCTGCATAATGCCGAAAAGGCTCTGTCTTTCGATGTCTTTGTGGTAATCCTTGCAGCGCTGCAGCCATCTGGTTGTGCGTTCCAGGGAGTTCTTTCCGTGCTTGCGGTCTGCCGGGTAAGGCGCGCATTCGCCAAACGCCATCCTGATGTCGCTGCGCAGAGCGTTCTGCACTTCGATGCTCTTTTCCGGCGTAAACATGTGCTTGCTGCCGTCGATGTAGGAGCGGAAAGCAACGCCCTCTTCCGTAATCTTGCGGAGCTTGCCCAGGGAAAATACCTGGAATCCGCCGGAGTCTGTAAGAATTGCACCGTTCCAGTTCATGAATTTGTGCAGGCCGCCGGCCTTGCGAACCAGCTCGTGGCCGGGTCTTAAGTACAGGTGGTAGGTGTTGGAAAGTATAATGTGAGCCCCCTCATGGCCTAAATTCGCAACGCTTTCCGGCTTCATGGCCTTAACGGTTGCCTGAGTACCTACGGGCATGAATACCGGCGTCTGAATGTCGCCGTGGGGTGTATGGACGCAGCCGCGGCGGGCCTTGGTCCTTGTATCTGTCTTATAGAGATCGAATGTTACTGCGTGTTTCATTACTGTATTGCGTGCTCCTTGATGAATTCGGTCCACATTGGGTAATATTTTCCGAGGAAATGAGTATCGTCGCTGGTGTAAGCCTTCTTTAGGTTGCCGTTTTCGTCGTCGTAAATCGGGTTGGGGTCGATATAATAGACCCTTACGCCGTCGGCCTGGGCCTTAAGCTTTTCGTTTAGCTTATTTATGTTTTTATTGTTGTAAATCTTATCTTTATTGTTTCTTCCCGGCGCAACGTGGATGTTGGCCATAAGGATTATAACGGCGCGGGACTGCAGCTGTTTAATGCGCTCCAGCAGTTCTGCATAGCGTTCGGCAGTTTCGTTCATGTCGTAGCCGAGTTCGTTGATGCCCATGCCTATGTAGATTTTGCCGTAGCTGTCTTCCAGCAGAAGGTCTTCCAGAGTTGTTTCGCCCTTTCCTTCCACGTTAAGGATTTTGTCCTTGCAGTTGTAGATGGAAAGACCTGTGTCGCAGTACCAGGTTGCACCTTCTATGCCGCCGTACCTGTTGAGGCCAACGGTTCTGGAGTCTCCGATGAACAATGCATCGTCAAAATACCCTTCCTCCGCATGGCTGAAGTCCTTGTGAACAAATTCAACGGCAAGAGTGTCCACCGTTGGTTCACCTATGTCTTCCGGGCCTTCTGCA
>JAKSSQ010000205.1 GCA_024403005.1 Clostridia bacterium
AATTTCCTTCGAACCATGATATATTGTAATCAGCTTATCCATTGTATTCTCCTCTGTTTAATTGCAGCTATTATATCACCAAAGTGATAGTTTATCAATGAATTAAAATGTTTTATATCACCAAAGTGATATTTTTCCAAGGAGTGTACCCGTCCCCGGATTGGGGATAATTAAAAAGCAGGCACAAGATGTTGTGCCTGCCTTAGTTTTTTATTGAATTTAATTCTCTGCGTTTCTGCGGATAATCTGGGATTTCTTAAGGTACTTATCTGCATTGTCCGCATCGCCGGCGGAAGCGTAGAGGTCTGCCAGAGCTTCGCAGGCATCGATGTTGGATGGGTTCAGCCTGAGCACCCTTCTGTAGCCTTCGATTGCTTCTGCATCCCAGCCCATGGCTTCGTAGCCGCTTGCCAGGTAGAAGTGCAGAGGCCACCAGTTGGTGTATTCGGACTCTACGTAAGGCTCGAGAATCTTTAAGCCTTCTTCATATCTTCCTGCGATAAGGTGGTTGATGCCCTCCTCGATCTTGACGGGTTCAACCAGAGAATCCAGTCTTTCCTTAATTTCCTTAACTTCGTCTTTGCTTTCGTCCTTGGAGAGTTCCAGGAATTTCTTCCAGATAAGCTGGGACTTGGTGTAAAGACCCTGGTTAAGATATGCGTAGCCGAGGAAGTAATAAGCTGCGGCATCTTCCGGGTAGAGCCTTGTAAGATGTTCGAAGTATTCCGTAGCTTCTGCTTTGAGGATTGCGATCAGCTGCTGGTCGTCCTCCCCTTCCATGCTCAGATACCACTCTCTGCAGCAGCAGGCATAGCCGAACATCGCGTTGCGGTTGCCTCCGTCTAAAAGCAGTGCTGCGCGGAAGTAGATACAGGCCTTGCGGTAGCGGTTTTCCACCAGTTCGGATGCGCCGCTCTGGGCCAGAACTTCTACCAGGTTTTCGTTAAAATAGGCCTTAAGGTACTGGATATAGGCATCTCTGTGCTTAAACTGGGTGTTTGACCCAATTACAATCGCAATATTATCTGCCAGCGTAGTAATGGAAAGACCGCCTTCGCCGTGGAAAGCCTTAAGGTCTTCTGCCTTTATAGGCATTTCTACACCCTGCAGAAACAGCATGCCCATACGGCTGCAGTAGTCGTCGGAAAAGCTGTCAAAGAGGAACTGGCGGGCTTCGCCGTCCAGCCAGCTTGTAAGCTTGTCTTCTCTTGTTTTAAAATCCGGTGCTTTAATTTCCATATATTCTTTCCTAAAGTGCTCTGAAAAATTCAGGCTTTAAAAGACTCGGGTTGTTCTTTGCTTCGCGTACCTGCATAAGCATGGCTGCGGTATCTCTCGGCAGATCACCCTTGAGAGATATGTAGTTTGACGCATGATTGCTGCGGAAAACGGTCTTTGCATCTTCCTGCATTCTGATGTTTTCCAGCATGAGCTCCATTTCTTCCATAACCTGCATGGGAGAAATCTGTACGAAGCGCCCTTCTCTTATATCGTCCACGATGGGAGCCTGGGGGTCCAGCATAAGCGTGAGCCAGGATGCATACGTTGGCCTCATTTCGCTTATCATGGTTGCGGAATCGATTGCGTGCTCCTTCCAGAGCTCTGTTCCGCCGAGGCCCGAAATAAAGGTTACGGAAGCTGCCATACCGGCATCTTCTGCCTTGCGGACTGCTTTTATGAGCTGAGCCCTCGTAACGCCCTTGTTTACGTATTCCAGGACCTTGTCGTTGCCGGATTCTGCGCCTACATAGACGATAGTAATGCCTGCATCCACAAGCTGCTTAAGCTCCTCGGGGGTCTTGCGGAGTATATCCTTGGCAGAGCCGTAGATTCCTACTCTTTCGCATTCCGGGAACAGGCTGTTTATAACGTCCATGATAGCCATAAGCTTGCTGTTTGCAAGGCAGAGAGCATCTCCGTCGGCCAGGAATATCCTGTCTACGCGTCGGTCGTAGCTGCGCGTTTCCTTCAGATCTTCTGTAATCGCTTCCAGAGTTCTTATATGGAAGTGCTTTGCCTTAAACATGCTGCAGAAGCGGCACTTGTTGTGGCTGCATCCGATGGTAACCTGAATTATTAAGCTGTAGGCCTCGCTGGGAGGCCGGTAAACCATTCCTTCGTATCTCATAGCTTTAAAATATTAAAACATTTCAGATTCAAGTTACATCTTCTCAGGAGCCTTAATGCCGAGAAGTGCTAAACCATTGCGGATTGTCAGCTTAGCTGCATATGTAAGCAGGAGCTTAGCCTTCTTTTCGTCTTCGTTGTCTACCAGAATTCTTTCATCGTGGTAGAACTTGTTGTATGCCTGAGCGATGTCTACGATATGTCTTGTAACAACGCTGGGTTCGTACTTGTCGCCGGCTTCCTTAATAACTTCAGGGAATCTGTAGAGCAGCTCAACCAGATTGTAACCGGCTTCGCCGCAAATATAGGACAGATCCATTTCTGCCGGGTTCAT
>JAKSSQ010000206.1 GCA_024403005.1 Clostridia bacterium
GGCAGTAAAGAGTCAAAACCGTCTCCAGCGCACGGCTTATACCCGTTGCGATTGCAGCGCCGCGGATTTCCAGCCTCGGGAACCCGAAATTGCCGAAGATAAGGCAGTAGTTTAAGCATGTATTCGTAAAGAAAGCCGCAATCGTAATGTAAAGGGGCGGCTTGGTCTGCTGAGTCGCTCTTAAAGCTGCAACTACCGGCTGGCAGATTGCAACGAAGAGGAAGTTTACAGCTGCAATGGTAAGGTAGCCCTTGCCCTGCTCGATTGCGATTGGTTCATTCGTGAACAAACCAAGCACAAAACCCGGCGCAAACTGCGCAACCAGGAAGAATATAAGGCTTAGGGAAACGCATGCTGTCCATGCAAAACCGAGGGTTTTTCTGATGCTTTTTACGTCGCTTGTGCCCCAGAACTGGCTATAGAATGTGGAGCAGCCGGAGCAGAGGCCGAAGATCATCATCCACTGCACGGAGAAAAGCTGAGTGGCAAGCCCAACGCTGGCAAGAGCCGTTTCGCCCATCTTTCCGACCATAATGTTGTCCACCATGGTAAAGGAGCTGGCTATCAGGTTCTGCAGCGCAATAGGCACGGCGATCGCAAGCAAAGTCCTGTAAAATTGTCTGTTGTCTATGTGTACGCTTGTGTTCATATCCGGTAATTATATCATAAATGTCTGTATATATGCTTTCTCGTGCACGAGCCGTCTGCGCAGGTGTCGAAGCAGGCCATGTCGATTACGCTGCGGGTGTACTTGTCGTAAACCACCGCGTTGACCCCACGCATGTCGTTGGAATACTCATCTCCGTTTATAACTACGGAGCTGTATGCGCCGCTGTTTCCGCCGGCGCTGCAGGCATAGTAAGTAAAGGCATTGCCGAACTTGCCGCTGCTTTCCAGCAGTTCGTCTGCAGCTTCTTCCATAACCACGCCGTCGTTGTAAATCGCCAGATAGCTGCTGCGGAAGAGACCTTCCAGCTTGGCTACGAAGCCGATGTTCTTTAAAGCTTCTACTGCTTCTTCGCTTAAATGCTGGGCGCCGTCGTCCTTAACGGAAAGGAAGACGATGTATCTGTCTTTCTGGCTGTTAACCGCTTCTAAATATTCTTCGATATTCGTTATGTGCTTGAGCTCGTAATCTGCCGCCAGGCCTTCGTAAAGAGGTCTTGCTGCGTCGAAGAGCGCTTTTGCAGATTCCTTGGTTTTCTTTGCGATTTTGTGGTTTTCCTGCAGGAAAGCGCCTAAATATCTGGTGAGCTTTGCTGCACCTGCGATATTCGGGTGGTTGCCGCCTTCGCTGTGCTGGTGGTATTCGTATTCCAGTTCTTCCATAAGGCGGGCAGTTGTAAAGTCGATGTAGGGCAGATTGTTTGCCTCGCCGTACTCTACTAAGGTCTTCCATCTGTCCACCCTGTGCCATACGGAGGGGCCGTGGTAGAGCACCAGGTCGATGCCTTCTTCCTTGCACAGTTCGACTATTTTATCCATGTAAAGGCCGTTAATGTTCCCTGCCGGGAAGGCTTTTACTTCCATGTCCTCTTCGAAAGCTGCGATTTCTCTGCCTTCGTCTTCGTTTTCCGCATAGACAAAGGCGCGGTAGCCCAGAAGCTCGTTCATGGACATGCCTCTTTCGTAGTATTCCTTGGAGTCCTTGTAGCTTAAATCGCTCCACCTTGCGTGGAAGCGCAGCAGTGGCAGGTAGTAGCTTAATTCGGATTCTTCCGGATCGATTTCGCAGACCGCCTTAATTGCCTCATTTTTGACCGGGGAGAGGCGCATTGGGTCAAACGCCTTGCGGAAAAACATCTCCGGAAGGTTGCTGTCCGGCTCGAAGTAGTAACGGCACTCCAGCAGAACCACGGAGGGGTGCTGATACTGCAGGGCTTCTTTGAGCCAATAGTAAGCCGAGAGCATATTCTGTTTTTCGAAGGACAGGTTGTAGCTCGATAATCCGTATTCGTCGTAGAGCACCTGGGGGATGACCGCCGTCTGGCCGGCAGAGCTGCCCATGGCGAGAACGTCCAGGGAGTCCTCTTCCAGCTCGTAGAAGCCGGCGAGAGTGGATGTGGTGGGCCACATGTCGTCCCAGAACCATTCGGGCACCAGAACGCGCGTAGCCAGCGCGAATATGGATACAAGAACAGCCGCAAAGCCTATTACTTTTGCAAGCTTCTTAAACATAAATTCCTCTAAAATCCTTGATAAATAAAGGCCTGGGCGTCGTAGCCGTAGCCGTACATGCCGAAGAATACAACTGAGCAGACGAGAGCTGCGTAGATGCTCCAGCGGAACGCGATGTTCTGCCTTGCGATTAAAACGCGTATGCTTTCGCCTTTGGCCATCTTAATGACCCCAAGCAGGGCCATGATGCCAATGGATGCAATCGTTAAGCGCAGATC
>JAKSSQ010000207.1 GCA_024403005.1 Clostridia bacterium
CAGCTGGCAGAAGAAGACCCGATGCTCCGCATCGTCTGGAACAGCAAGCTCCAGGAAATCCAGGCTCAGCTCATGGGAGACGTGCAGATAGAAGTCTTAAAGCAGATTATAGAAGACCGCTTTGGCATGACCGTTTCCATCGACACAGGAAGCATCATGTACAAGGAAACCATAGACGAAGCCGTGGAAGGAGTGGGTCACTTTGAACCCCTGCGCCACTATGCGGAGGTTCACCTCCTTATGGAACCCCTGCCCCGCGGCACCGGCATTATCTACGAATCCGCCTGCGCAGTTGACGATCTGGACCTGAACTGGCAGAGATTAATACTCACAAATCTTGCAGAAAAGGAGCACATCGGCGTGCTCACCGGCGCACCCATTACGGACATGAAGATTACCGTAGTCGCAGGCCGCGCCCACTTAAAGCACACGGAAGGCGGAGATTTCCGCCAGGCAACCTACAGAGCCGTGCGCCAGGGGCTCATGCAGGCTAAAAACGTCCTTCTGGAGCCCTGGTACGATTTCCGGCTGGAAGTCCCTGCGGACTGCATAGGCCGCGCCATAAGCGATATTAAGGCCATGCACGCGGAATTCGAAGGTCCGGCTGACGCAATGGATGCATTGCTGCTCACCGGTACCGCTCCCGTTAGCGAAATGCAGGACTACCAGAGAGAGCTCCTTTCCTATACAAAGGGCAAAGGCCGCCTGGCCTGCCGCTTTGCAGGCTACTACCCCTGCCACAATACGGCTAAAGTTATAGAAGAAAAGGGCTACATAGCGGAAAGAGACGTGGAAAACATCGCAGATTCCGTATTCTGCTCTCACGGCGCAGGTGTAAACGTAAAGTGGGACTGCGTCCGCGAATTCATGCATATCGACAGCGGTTTAAGGTTCTCCGGCGGAGTCATCGAGGAAGCTGCAGCTCCAAAAGTGCGCAGCAGAAACCTGGACTTCGACGAAAAAGAGCTGGAAGCAATTATGCTCAAGGAGTTCGGCCCCATAAAGCGCCCCCAGTACACCTCTATTTCCTGGGGTGAACGCAAAAAGCAGGAAGAACGCCGCAGAGAGTTAAAGAAAGATTACTTAATCGTCGACGGCTATAATATTATCTACGGCTGGGAAGAACTCAAGAAAGCCGCTAAGGACAACTTCGCCGGCGCCCGCAGCAAGCTCTGCGACATGCTGGAAAACTACCACGGCTACAAAGGCGGCGAGCTGGTTCTGGTCTTCGACGGCTACAAAGTTAAGGACAATCCTGGCACTAAAGATTCGGGCTCGGGCCTCCGCGTAGTATATACAAAAGAAGGCGAAAGCGCCGACGGCTACATTGAACGTCTCTGCCGCGAAATCGGCAAGAACTACAATGTTCGTGTAGCAACTTCCGACGGGCTCATTCAGCTTACGGCTCTACGTGCGGGCGTAATGCGCATGTCCGCCCGCGAGCTGGAAACCGAAGTCCGCGGCGTCCTTGCAGAGATTTCCGACCTTCTGGCTAAGCAGAATACCGGCAACAAGAAGCTGGGCGACCTCGTCGACCTTTCGCAGTTTAAGACAGATTAACCATGACCAAAGAAGAAAAAATGCTCCTTGCCTCCATCGAGGACAAGCAGCACCAGTGCGAAAACAGAAATATTATAACCACCACGCCATTCCTCTCCATGGCCGAGCAGACCCTTGCAGAAGATAACCATGTTTTAGGGCCTTCCGGGCACTTTTTCGGCGGAACGGAGGATGCAGAACGCAGAATTATCGTATTTCTGCCCGATTATCTGGAAGAAATACCGCAGGGCGAAGACTGTCCTCTCTGCATATTAAGGGTAACCTATCCTAAGGGCTCCCGCCCGCTGAGCCACAGGGATTACCTTGGGTCACTCCTTTCCCTCGGCGTTGGCAGATCCGTTGCCGGCGATATCTTCGTAAGAGAAGGCGGCGCAGACATCATAATCGTCCGCGACATGGCCGATTTCTTCCTGCAGAACTACTGCCAGGCAGGCCACATCAACCTGTCCTGCACCATCCATGAGCTGGAAGAGCTGCAGCCGGGCATCATAAAGAAAGAAGAATTCCGCGACACCGTGGCATCTCTTCGCCTGGACAGCATCGCAGCAAGCTGCTTTAAGATGTCCAGAGGAAACGCCCAGGAAGCGGTTAAGCAGGGCCTGGTATTCGTGAACAACCGCCAGATCCTTAAACCGGACCACATCCTTTCCGAGGGCGACCGCATCGTGCTCCGCGGCAAAGGCAAGGCAGTCCTTAAAGAAGTCGGCGGAAAGAGCCGCAAAGACCGCGACTGCATCGTCTGCGAGCGGTATTTGTA
>JAKSSQ010000208.1 GCA_024403005.1 Clostridia bacterium
CCAGCAGGAAGCCTGCGATTGCGGGCGGGAAGAACTTTCTTGCCATTACGATGAATACCTGCTTCTGAGCGCCGGCTGTAAGGAGCTGTTCTGCAACGATCATTCTTGCGTAATATGCCATAAGGCAAGCTGCGCCGATGGAAAGGATTACCCATACGATGGCTACAGCTGCGGATTTTTTAACCATGGAAGGCTTTTCGATGGACATGAAGCGCACGATAATGTGGGGCATGCCGAAGTAGCCGAGGCCCCAGGCCAGGCCGGAAACGATGTCCTTCCAGGATGCGGAGAAGAGGCTGGAAACGAATTCGCAGCTTACCACAGAGCCGGAAGCGTCTGTGTACTCGTAGACGGCCTGCAGTGCGGATTTGTCCAGGTTCTGAGTGAGCACAACGATTACAGGAATCGCAAGAAGTGCTGCCAGCATAAGGATGCCCTGGAAGAAATCTGTCCAGCATACTGCCTTAAAGCCGCCCAGGAAGGTGTATCCGATGATTATAAGGGCGAAGATGAGCATCGTTGTCTGCTGGCTCATCTGCGGGAAGAGCATGGAGAATACGGAGGAACCTGCAACAAAGGCAGATGCTACGTATACTGTGAACGCAATCAGGAAGATTACTGCGCAGATAACCTGCAGAGTTTTCTTTTCGGATGCGAATCTGTTTGTGAGATACTGGGGAAGCGTAATGGAGTCCCCTGCTGCTTCGCTGAACTTACGCAGTCTAGCTGCGCAGAATATCCAGTTTGCAGCTGTGCCGAGGGCGAGGCCGATGCCTATCCAGACCTGGCCGAAGCCGAAGGCTAGGATGGATCCGGGCAGACCCATTAAAAGCCAGGCAGACATGTCCGATGCCTGGGCCGACATGGCTGTTACCCAGGGGCCCATGGATCTTCCGCCGAGGAAGTAGTCCTGCTGGTCCTGATTGCTTCCGTTAAAGAAGAACAGGAGTCCTACGAAGAACAGAACTATAAAATAACCGATAAATACGATAATTTCCGCGTTCATTTTAATAACCTTTCAACTTACTATCTTATCTTTGCCGAGAGGGCCTCCGCCCTTTCGGTATGGGTATATTACCACAGGTTTATAAAGAATAAAATATGGAACGGGTTCTGTACTAAAAAGGACGGTCTGCGCGGTTTTAACCGCACAGACCGTTGGAATTAAAGGATTTTTGCAATTTTATAAATTAGACTGCCGAATAGACAAAACTAAATATTTTTAAAATTTATTCTGCCCAGAGGATTTCGCCGTTCTTAACTGTCATGGCGCACTTTGCGATGGCGTGGATATCTTCTGCCGGGTTTTCTGCGAAGATTGCCAGGTGAGCCTTCTTGCCGCATTCGATGCTGCCGAGAGTCTTGTCCACGCCGCAAATTATTGCGGAGTTAACGGTTGCGATCTTGAGGGCTTCCATTGGGTCAACGCCGTATTTGTCGACCATGTGGGTGATTTCGATGTAGGATGCGTCGAAATATGTAAATTCCGTGCCGGCATCGGAGCCGCAACCGCAGATTACGCCAGCATCGTGGGCGGTCTTCCATGCTACGATGTTCTTTTCGTTGCATTCCAGGGATTTGCGTACGATGTCTTCGTCCGGGTTTGTCATGTTCTTAAGGATGCAGTCGCAGGTGGAAATTGTACCTACGAGAGGGATTTTGTGTTCTGCCATGTAAGCTGCTATTTCTGCGTCGATTCCATCGCCGTGTTCAATACAGTCGATACCGGCTTTGAGAGCGTTCCAGGTGCCCTCGGTACTTTCTGCATGGGTGCAGGTCTTGATTCCGAACTTGTGAGCTTCTTCGATAGCTGCCTTGAGTTCCTCGATTGTGAGCTGGGGCGCACCGGGTTCTGTGCCGGGGGTCATTACACCGCCGGTGGACATCAGCTTAATGTTTCTTGCACCCATTTTAATCTGGGTTCTTGCAGCTTTGCGGGCTTCGTCTGCGCCGTCGATTTCAACAGCCATCTTGCCAGCCCCGCAGCCGCCTGTCATTGCGATCATGTTGCCGGAAGCCAGGATATCCGGAGCCATCTTGACCTTGCCCTTTGCTACGGCGTTCATGAGTTCTACAGCGATGTTAAAGTGGCCGCCTACGTCGCGAACGTAGGTAAAGCCGCCTTTAATTAATGTTTCTGCGTTCTTTAAAGCTATAAGGGTTCTTTCGAAAGGCGTGTAGGATCCAATCTTGGACATGCCTGCTTCGGAAGAGGATGTGAGGTGTGCG
>JAKSSQ010000209.1 GCA_024403005.1 Clostridia bacterium
AGTTCCAGATAAACTGGGTGCTGCTGCGCATTCCGTAGAGCTTATAGTCGATTACATTGTTGAAGATCATGTAAAATGCGAAGTCCATAAGTCCGGGAACAACTGCTTCCGCGCCTTCCTTATAGAGGAATTCTTCCAGTCTGTTGTTGCCAAGAGGTGCATATTTTACATCGCTTTCGCCTACGATACCTACGCGAACCGGAGCTTCCGGCTTTCTTTCTATGGCAGCAAAGTCCGCAACTATGTCCTGCATGGTCTTCTTAACGAGTTTATAGTTAATTCTACCGTCCCAGATCTGCTTTTTGCAGGCCTCAAGCCACTTTTCGGTCTTTTCGTCTGTTGTTCCGGGAACAACTTCCCTTACTCTGCACTGGTTGCGGATTAACATTAAGAGGTCCGCATAGAGGCAGCCGTAAGCCATTTCCCTGTACATGGGCACAGTAACCTTAAATCCGGGGTGCTTTTCCAGACCGGAAATGTTAATCGTTACGATGGGAACCTGCGGGAAGCCTGCTCTCTGGAAAGCCTTGCGCATTAAGGATACGTAGTTGGAAGCTCTGCAGCCGCCGCCGGTCTGCATGTAAACTACAGCGACCTTGTTTACGTCGTATTTTCCGCTCTGCAAAGCATCGATAAACTGGCCTGTTACGCAAATACAAGGATAGCAGGCATCATTATGCACATATTTAACGCCGCAGTCTATAGCTTTTCTTGTTTCGTTAAGGAGCAGTTCGCACTTGTAGCCGTTCTTTCTGAATACTTCGATGAACAGGTTGAAGTGCATGGGCAGCATGTTCGGAACGAGAAGAGTGTATTCCTTCTTCATTTCCTTAGTAAATATTACCCTGTTAGTCGGCGTTTCTATTTCGTTTACAAGGCTGTCGCAGTCCTTGCAGTCGGTCTGTCCGCAGCCGATACAGCTATTTGCCATCTCTTTCCTCCAGAGCGCCTACAAGGCTTCTTAATCTGATCTTTGCAGCGCCGAGATTGTTAATTTCATCTATCTTAATCTGAGTATAAAGTTTACCGTATCTTTCCAGGATGGATCTTACTTCGTCTGTGGTAATCGCATCCAGGCCGCATCCGAAGGATACCAGCTGAACCAGTTCGCAGTCGGGGTGCATGCCTACGTACTTTGCTGCGTTGTAAAGTCTTGCGTGGTATACCCACTGGTTAAGGACGTTAACCTTGATGGGGTCAACCAGATTGGAAACGCAGTCTTCGGAAACGATTACGAAGCCGAGAGATTCTGCAAGCTGGTCCATACCCTGGCAGATGCCGCTGTCCACGTGGTAAGGACGGCCGGACAGAACCATTATGCGCTTTCCGTTCTTTCTTGCGAATGCGAGGGCTTTCTGGCCTTCGTTTCTTACATCTGCCATCCATTCTTCGTAAGCCTTGTGGCCTGCCTCTACAGCGCCTTCCACTGCAGGAAGTGTAAGTCCGCCGAATTCCTTGTTCAGGCATTCGTAAAGGCCCTTAGCCAGCTGTTTCTTGTCGTTTACAGCCAGGTACGGATAGAGGATTTTAGCACTTCCGTCGTGGAGCACATCCATATTTCCGTGGAGTACTTCGCTGTAATATGCAACTACCGGGCAGTTATAGAAGTTATCTGTATGGAGACTTTCGTGGTAGTTATATGTAAGGCTGGGATAGAAAATTGCATCTACGCCCTTTTCTATGAGTTCTTCCACGTGGCCGTGCATGAGCTTTGCGGGGTAGCAGGCTGTGTCGGAGGGAATGGTATACTGACCCTTCGCATAGATTCTCTTGTCGGAGAAGCCTGTCATTTCAACGCGGAAGCCGAGTCTGTGGAAAATTGTATGCCACATGGGAGCGAGCTCGAACATGCCTAAGGACATAGGAAGACCGATGGTGTACATGCCTTCTCCCCTGTCTGCACGCAGCTTGAGCAGCTTGTTTCTCTTATATCTGTAAAGGTTGGGCAGTGTTTCTGCCTTGTCTGCCTTCTTGCCCAGAGCGAGCAGGCCGCCTCTTTCGCACTTGTTGCCGGATACGTACTTTTCTGTTCCGAAGAATGTATTAATAGTAAGCGGGCAGCGGTTTGTGCATCCGGAGC
>JAKSSQ010000021.1 GCA_024403005.1 Clostridia bacterium
CTGGCTGGGCTGCGATTCTCCCGTTGCAGCAGGCGCAAAGAGCTACCTGCGCGAACCCTTCGCACCTCCCGTAGCAAAATTCCACGGAGAAAACGGTCTGGGCAATCTGGAAATTCCCCACACGGACAGAAAAGCGGTGGATCTGGTAGGCTGCGAAATGATCTACAAAGCAGCTAAGGAAGCCGGCGGAGAGCTGATTGTGGTCACCGTAGGTCCGGAGACAAACCTGGCCCTGGCCCTTATGAACCACCCCGATTTGCCCTCTTTAATTAAGAAAATCGTGGTAATGGGCGGCTCCACATCCTTCGGCAACATTACGCCCCACGCAGAGGCAAACATCGCTCACGACAGATTCGCTGCAGACGTTGTATTTAACAGCGGCGTGCCCATCGACATGATTGGCCTCAACCTTACCCATACCTGCTGCATTTCCGCAGACGAATTCGAAGCACTGGCTACAGAAGCCCGCCCCGAAGTTAAGGCATTTATGAAGGGGCTGGTAGAGTTCCGCAATGGTGAACCCATGCACGATGCAATCGCGCTGGCAACCCTGGTGGACGAAAGCATTACCGAGTGGCAGGACTGCCGCATAAGCATCGAGCTGGCAGATGCAGAAAAGCTGGGCAAGACCCACATTCTGCCGCCGGAAGAAGGAATCAAGCACCGCGTTGCCGTAAAGATGGACCTGGACAGCTACAGAAAAATCTTCGCAGATATGGCAAATTACTACAAATAGCCGCGGAAAATCCGCAAAATAAACCGCATAAATTAAGCAGAGCAAATTAGAACTTGCTCTGCTTCTTTTTTTATGTTAATATTCCCTTTGCTGTCAGTTCGAGACCTTCCTGACATAAAACAAAACTAAAGGAGAAAAATTTAATGAAAGACTCAAAGACACTCAACCTTACGCAGAGCGCAATTATTGCAGCTCTGTACGTGGTGCTTACCATCGCCATAAGCGCAGTTAACCTGGCCAGCGGCGTAATTCAGTTCAGAATTTCGGAAGCACTCACGATTCTGCCCTTCTTTACTGCGGCTGCTATCCCCGGCCTGGCCGTCGGATGCTTCCTGAGCAACCTGATTACAGGCTGCGCAATGCTGGACGTAGTATTCGGCACACTGGCAACGCTTATCGGCGCACTGGGAACAAGAGCTTTAAGAAAGAACAGATGGCTCGCTCCCCTGCCCCCGATCCTCGCAAATGCGTTCATCGTGCCCTTCGTTCTGCGCTACGCTTACGGCGTGCCCGATGCGATCTGGTTCATGGTAATTACCGTTGGAATCGGCGAAATTATCTCCTGCGGAGTTCTGGGAGAAATGCTCCTTTCCGCGCTCCAGCCCATGAAGGACAGACTGTTTAAATAAATTTGAGCCCGGAGCTTAACGAGGTTTCAAAACGGCCCGGCTCTGAGCCTGATAAGGTTTCAAAATACTAGAGCCCTGCAGATGCAGGGCTCGTTTTTATTGCTTTTATTTCTTTTTCAGCACGACTTTTATAAAGTTCATGTACTTGCCGCCTCCGGCTTCCATGGCTTTGCGGTCGCCTACGGCGTATTCGTTTTCCTGCTTGAGCCAATCCGCCCAGACTTCTTCGTTAGAATCCATTTCGCGGATTTCCAGGATTTCTGCGCCTTTGCTCTGTTCGAAAATTCCGGTCCAGTAGCCGATGTCCTGGATGTAGTCCATCTGCTCGGGTGTCCAGGAGAGCAGCAGCTCTGCCGGCAGGTTTGCGTGGAGATCTTCCTTCATGCCGGTAATTGCCAGGTAGATGTATCCGCCTTTTTTAATGTACGGAAGCAGCTTTGCGTCCAGGTATTCGGGGTCTCTGCCGAAATAGTTGTAGGAATCGGTGCAGACGAGGCTGTCGAAGAATTCCTTTTCAAAGGGCATGTTTTCCGCGTCGGCTTTTACCGGGATAATTTCTGATGGGGTTAGGCCCTCGGATTCGAAGAACTTTTTATTTTCTTCCGGGTCGCTCCACAGGTCGGCTGCGTACACTTTGTAGCCGTATTCCTTGGCCATGAACACGCTTGTGAGCCCCTGGCCGGAGCCCAGGTCGCATACGGTGTCGCCGGGTTTAATCTTCGCGCCGTCCAGCAGCTCTTCGCAGAGCTTCACCGGGTTCGGACCCATGATTTTATCCATTAATCTATCGTATTTTCTGCTTTTTTCGTATTCGAACATGTCTATTACTCCTTGATTTTTTCAGCAGCCTGCAGTTTATCGATGAAACTGTCGATATAGCTGCAGCAGCTTTTTACCACCGATTTTTTGTCTTCGGCGCCGTCGTAGACGCTGTACAGGAGGTGCATGGGGCCGTAGACTTCCCGGGCCAGGTCGTAGGCTTCCGCCCGGTCTTGAGCCAATGCGCAGAACACGTCTGCCATGTAGTCCAGCGGGCCGGAGCCCAGGTACTGCTGGTAGAGCCTGGCCATTTCCGGGTCTGCAAAATGCTCTAATGTAAGCATTCTGCGGAAATTAGCAGAGAATTCCTCTTCGGTCCAGTGAGAAAACATGGATTTGCTGAAGATTCTTATGGATTCCAGGTCCACGTCTTCGTAGCTTTCCGGGTTTGCCTCTGCGGTTTCTTCCGGCATGTCGGCTTCCTGAGCTTCTTCCGCATCCATTTCTTCCATGCGTTTTACTATGCTGTTAAAAATATCGCGCTTGCCTTTATAGTGCTTGTACAGCGATGGCGCCTTAATGCCCACCGCATCCGCAATCTGTTCTACGCTTACTGCTCCGTAGCCTTTAGCTGCGAAGAGGCGCAGTGCTTCGTTTAAAATTCTATCCTTTGTGTTCATCTGAACTCCTGTTTTATTTTGCCGGCAATGTGGTTTCGCGAGTTTTTCTGCAAAATCTCCCGGAAGACGTCTTTCCGGAAGCTTTCGCAGCCGCTCGGCTCGCGGCTAATACCTATTAGCCTAACCACGCTTAGATTATAGGCTAATGGTTGTTAGCTGTCAAGGGCGAATTATAAGTGAAACAGTAAATGTGTCGCAACCCGTTCTGACCTGGCAGGTTGCAAGGGTGTAAATATACCCGAGATTTGGCGGGCTTGCAGGTTTTGGGTAGTTTTTGCAAGGTGATACCCGAGGATTTTTATATTAAAAATCTTTGGGTACATTTCAGAGGTGCGAATATCCGAGAATTAGGAATTTCTAGTTCTTCGGGTATTTCCGCAGCAGTTTTTGCAAAAAGCAGGCGAAATACAAGCCGCACAAGTTAAAAATATACCCGAGAAATGGCTCTGTAAAATTTCTCGGATACACAAATTTAAAAAGTACCCGAAGAATCGCTCTGCCAAAATTTTCGGGTACGCAGATAATTAAAAATACCCGAGGAAGCAAATTATACTTCATCTCGGGTATATATCTAGCCAGTTTTCTATTTGTGTGAACCAACGCAGCGCTATTTCATGTGCATGGCGTCGTATTTTGTAAGCAGGTACAGGCAGTATTGGTTCATGCTGATACCCTCTGCCTTGGAGTGCTCTGCAAGAGACTTGTGGAGGCTCTTCGGAAGTCTTAGTTTGAATTGTCCAGAATATTTTTCGAGATAATCCGGTTCGTTGATTTCCATACCTTCTTCGAGCGCAGCCTCCAGCCATGCCCGCTTTGCATCTTCCGCATTGCGCACAGCTTCTTCAATCGTATCGGCAACGGTCAGACAGCCGGGCAGATCCGGGAAAGAAACTGCGTATCCGCCTTCCTCCGGATCGGGAGTTAATTCCATTTTATAGGGAAGCTTCATGTATTCATCTAATGTTCGCATCTGCGGCCTCCTCTCGTTCGACTATTTCTCGAACCTTTTCGACATAAACTTTCTTTATTGGCTTGTGCTTTGGAATCGTAACAGGCTGGCATCCGGGTCTGCCGAAAGGCTTTTCAGATTCTCTAATAGTTTTTCCCATTGAGACATATAAAATCTCCCCTACATAATACATGGTGTTATATATGGTGTCAATTGATTCATAATTTAATCATAACCAATTTTGACCACAACGCATAGTTTCCAAATGGGGACAGCCCTTACATATAAAGAACCCCGGCCGCAGGCCGGGGGTTCTTTAAAGCTATTTAACTTTTTTCGCGATTACCACGAAGCGGCCATCGTCCGTGTGGTAGCTGCAGGTGGAGAGCGTCAGGAGCTGGTCGCCGTAGCTGGCCTCCACGCCGGTCTTAATAACCGAAATCTCCATGGCGGCCTTAACGTACTCGTCGAAGACTGCCGGGTCGCTCAGATCGTAGTAATTGTAGTAGCGGAGCCCGTCCTCGCCGGATTTATAAACCTTGCCGTAGAACGCAGCCATTACCTCGTAAGTGCCATTCGCCTGGAGTGTATCGAACTTGATGGTCTTGTGAGCATCGTAAAAGTACTGCTTAGCGTAGTTTGGCAGCGAGCCGAACATTGTGCCGTTCTTCATGTGGTGCCCGTAAATTATCAGATTTCCGCCTCCGGCGGTGCATCTGTAATCGGTAAAGAGTGACCCACTCAGCGAATACTGCTTGTCGAAAGCTTTGCGCAGGTAGTACTGCCCGTCTTTCGGGTTGGACATTACCGGATAGTTAATCTTCGTGCCGTCGATTGCCAGCCAGCCGTAAAAGTCGCTGTTCATTTCCTTGAGCTTTGCATAGCCGACATTTCTTGCAGGCATGTAAGGCTCGGGAGCTTCGACTGCGGCTTCGGTTGCAATTGGGTCAACGGGTTCGGCAGAAGGCTTGGCCTCCAGCTCCACAAGCTCGACGCTTGCAGCTTCTTCCAGGATTTTTATCAGCTCATCGTTGGCTTTATCCTCCGAATGCAGCTCCAGAAAAGTGCTCAGAGCTTTGTAGCCGGACACGACCATCACCAATGCCAATAAGCAAACGAGACCCTTACGTATCAGGGTCTCGTCTTTATGTTGTTTTTGTCTTCTAAAAGTCTGTCTCATTTATTTCTTTGAAGAACTGTGCTTGCCGCGATAGTTTCTCTTACCGAGAGTAAGAACCATACCTGCGCAGCTGAGAACGAAGAGCAGTGTCCAGAATCCCATGTTGGTATCGTCGCCTGTTCTGGGTGCGAAGGGTAAATCTTCGTCTTCTTCCCAGTATTCATCGTCTTCGCCGGGACGTCCGCCGCCGGGGTTGCCGGGAGTTACGTCTTCGGATGTGTCGGGTACGTCGGGAGTGATACCACCGGGTGTTGTGGGTGTAATGCCTCCGGGTGTCGTAATTCCGCCGGGAGTGGTGATTCCACCAGGTGTTGTCGGAGTTTCACCGGACTTGGTGTTTACGAATGTAACCTTTGCTGTGCCGCTTGCAGCGATAGCGCCGGTATTGTCGTCGGAGGAAGCAACATAGCCGCGGGCATCTGTTTCTTCTACGGTGTACTTTGTATCCTCGGGCAGGCCTGTAGCTGTAACGCTCTTGCCGTGCTTAAGTGTGAATGTAGCAACACCGTGATCAAATGTCATGCCGCCGTACTTGCCACTGATAGTCTTGTCGGACAGGGTTACTGTGAATCCGAATGTTTCGTTAGTATCGATGTCCGGACCGCTTACAACCTTTGTAACCTTAAGGTCGCCGTACTTGGGCTTGGGTGTGGGTGTTCCACCGCCGCCACCGCCTCCGCCGGTGGGCTTATTAGCATTAGTAAAGATTACTTCTTCTTTTAAGTCTGCAACAAGTGAGTCAGATGCAGTAAGGGTATCTATTACAGCTGCGTCCTTATTTACTCCGGATTCCTGAACAACAACAGAAGTTTTGCTGTCCTTATTGTCAGTTTCCTTAACGGTGTACTTTGTTCCGTCGGGAAGATCCTGAAGAATCAAGTGCTGAGTACGGCTCAGTTCAAATTCTGCTGTTCCGTTTTCATCGAAATGCAGTGCATAGGATTCAGGTGTAGCAGAACCATCTGTCTCAAGAGAAGCAAATACTGTATGGTTGCTGTAAAGGATGGAATTGTCCGCCTTTTTTAAAGTGATTTTAAACGGGAACTTTGTAGTATTGTCAAGTCCTGCAGTTGCAGCCTTGGTAATAATAAACTCAGTTGTCTTATTTACAAACTTAATATCAGCTGCTGTGATTTCCTGCCTCTGAGACCAATCTGCATTCGGCGCATTATAGTACTTCGGATAACCATCATCGAGCTTAAGCTTATTTGCTCCATCGGCTACTACCCTGTAGTGAACAATGTAAACACTATCATCGTAAGTCATTGTGCCGCCTACAGGTACACGTTCCTGGAGACGAACATAATAATCATCTGCCTTGTGGAAGATTACACTGAAAGGCTTAGTTTGTTCATCTTTACTTAAGGCAACATTACTCGGATGGATAATTTCAGTATGAGCAAACTGCGGCGTGCAGGGATCGCCAGTACCCATATGGTGAGTTACTATGACGTCAAACAAATCACTGTCTGTCCAGTCACGACCATTAAGAATTTTTGTAACTTCGGGATTAACAACTAGAGAAGTTGCATATGTGTTCGTAAATGTTGCTGTTGCAGGATCTGTAGTACCATCCTTTTCACTTCTGTAAACTGTGGAAGCAGATGTCAGATGGCCTTTGCCATCATCAACCATGTGTATATCAACAACCCAATTGAACGGGTCGTAAGTCATGCCTTCTACTGTAACAGAATCGGGATCTTCACTGAGTTCAAAGCGGTATTCGCCAGCCTTTGTGAACTTAATTATGCTATCAGAAGCATGCCATGCACCTGCATTCCAGGTAAGGGTGATCTCCTTTCCGGAAGGAAGTGTATATCCGCCGCCTGCATTACGATCGAATGCATCGTTAATCTTGAAGGTATATGATTCACCATTTGCAGGTGTATATGGATTAGCTGCTGTGATTGCCTTAGCAATACCCAAAGTTACCTGGCCCTTTGCGCTGTAGGTATTTGTAATATTTGCAGGCAGGCTCGAGTTTGTATGTCCGAGGCTGCTGTAAGCAATTTCTGCAGTGTGGTGACCCGGAACGGACTCTTTAATAGTAATAGTTGCGGTTGCCTTTGCATTATCGCCGCTTGCATAAGTCATGATTTCATCCGGATGACCAAGGGCAGTACGCTTAGCTCTGCTTGCAGCCTCGTTTTCTTCGATATTGTAAGTAAGGACTATTTCACTGTTTGCATCCTTATTGTCTTCAAACCAGGATGAAGTAAAACTGAACTTCAGAAGTGGAGATACCGCTTCACCGGAGCCTCCGGTTATAACCTGGCAGGATTTGCTACCGGAAGTACCGAAATCAGGATAGATTGCAGAGAGTATTGCAGCGTCTGTAGTTGCCGGAGTTATATCGAATACAAATCCTTCTCTGGAAACATCGTGGCTGCTGCTTGCATTTTTAACTGTCTTCTTTATACGGATTTCCTTGTCGATTTCCGTTGTATTATATGTGTTCTTCAGTACAAAGGCAGGTGCTACAACAGTTCCTGGAGCTGCAGCAGTAGGAACAGCAGTTCCGATTTCAGAATGATCGGCTTCGTGGTGTTCTGTTTTTACGCTTGCTTCCAGGTTGCTGCCATTCTTAGTTACTTTTACTACAACATGCCAATGCGTCGGGTCACGGGAAATGTCGGGGAGTGTTACCTGTTGTTCTTCGATTGTATAGGAATATTCTCCGACCTTATCGAACTCGATAGTACCGAATTCAACAGATGCAGGATTTACGGGTCCGTTGGTAACGACTTTATCGTAACGTGCAGTTTCCGTATTATATGTGGAATCTGTAGGCATGGGGTTACTATGTACATCGGGCCACAGAACAAAGCTGAAATCACCAAGGTTAATGGGAGGTGCACCAGATCCGGTAAGGGTCTTTGTACCAGAAATTGTTACTTTTACAGAGTTTTCGAGATAGCTGTTCGCAACAACCGTAGTACTTACAGGAGTTTTTACAATTGTTCCGCTTACAGGGGAAGCAGATGCTGCGCCACCGTTAACAGAATAAGATGCAACCCAATCGCCAAGTCCGGGAACGCCTTCCTCCAAACCGGTTTCAGTTACAGTATAGTCAGTATCAGTAGGCAGATTCTGAATAGTCAGTTTTTCGCCTGCCTTAAGGTAGAATCTTGCTGTACCGTCTGTGAAAACTTCAATACTGCGGTGCTGTGCAGGTCCGGAAACGGGTGTGAGTACAGCATCGTACCATGCAGCGAGGTCTGCAGGAGTTCCGGTAGACGGAGTAAATGCAATTTCAAACCAGAATTCTGTATCTTCTGCTGCACCTGCGTTGTCAACTGTCTTAGAAATAGTTACATCACCGGCTTCAAGTTCAACGGGAAGGCTGAGCTCCATTGTTGTAGGAACGTAGTAACAGCCACCCATGTCCTGATACGTACCGGGAACACTTGCATTTGCGTAGAGGTATAACTCGGAAGGACGATAGTCCACAGCATCTACAACAAAGTGCATAGTTGCATCTTCAGGCTTTGTATCTGATACAAGCTGGAATGTTCCTGTGCCATCGTTAGAAGTCTGTGCCTTAACAGTAGATCCATCCTTAAGCATAATATTGTAAGGCAGGTTGTAGGCATCACTAACGAAATGCAGTACTTCAGAATAATACTTTCCGGTAGAGGGTCTGTAAGTAAACTTGATTGCACGGGTTCCTACAGGATTGGATGAACTATCTAAAATTGTCAGGCCCTGTCTAAACTTATTATCCCTGTAATCCTCCATATCGTGATAGGTTACATGGCGGGAGGGAATAATTACAGTATCATATGGAGCTTCTGCATATGCAAACTTTAAAAGTTCCTGTGCCAGTTCATAACCAGCTACCAGAGAATCCATATCATCCGAGTTATTATTGGGAACATGTTCTCTCTTTAAGAGTGCCCAAATAGCAATCTGTGTTGCATAGTGAGCCTGACCTTCAGCTAAGTTCAGTCCGACCACACCAAGTTCTGTTGAAAATGCTCTTGCAAAATAAACTTGCAATTCATCTAAATTAAGGGGCATAAAACTTACTGCGGAGACTACTGCGTAAAACTCCGGGTAATCGTGCATTATTTCTGCCTGGAGATCTCTTATATCATCATCAAAAATCCACTCAGCCGGGCAAGTAAGTTCGTATGCGATATGTTCAAGATATTTAGCTTCAGGGGATGAAGGGAGCCATTCCTTATATCCGCCGCCTATATCTATTTCATCAAAAAGAAGGGATTCTTCTGTGAAATTAAACTGGTTCCAATTGGTAATACCCAGGCCCGGAACATCCGAAAACGGGAATAACGTCACAATTTTTGTGATAATAGAATCAGGAATGTTTGTGTATTTTGCTATTGATCCGGGTGTAAATACACCTGTATCCGTCAATGTGTAGAGTCCCACATTGTTGTACGGATAGCCTGCGTAGAAAATGCGGTACAACTTATCTTTAACATCTTCTGTCAAAGCAGGAAGTAAATCGGGAACATATCTATCTGTAGAAAATGAAGGGCTGTATGCGGGCCACTCCAACTCATGATGGAAGCAATATACAGGGAATGTTTTCGCATTTTCTGTAGCAAGATAAAGATATGCTTCATCAAGATAAGGTCTCTCAATCTGCAGCGGACTCTGCTCAGTTCCCGGAGGTCCTGCATAAACAGATGTCATTGAGAACGATAGAATTGATAAAACCATGCTGAGTACGAGCATGATAGAAAGTGTTTTCTTTGCTAATTTCATAATGATCCTTTCAGGCCGCGCCGCACAGCGGTGCAGCGCGGTCCGTGGGAGTGTGTGAGTGTGCTAAATTTAGTACATCTTTGCGCCAGCAGGAATCTTGCTGCTGAGCATAATCAGGTTCAGCTTTTCTTCGCCTTCAACTTCGTGCTTAGCGGAGATAAGCATGCCGCAGGAATCGATACCCATCATGGGTCTGGGGGGAAGGTTTGTAATTGCGAGCAGTGTCTTGCCTACCAGTTCTTCGGGTTCGTACCAGGCGTGGATGCCGGACAGGATTGTTCTGTCTGTGCCGGTGCCGTCGTCCAGAGTAAACTGGAGCAGCTTCTTGGACTTCTTAACTGCTGTGCATTCCTTAACCTTTACAGCGCGGAAGTCGCACTTTGCGAAGTCGTCGAAGGGTACGTAGTCTGCGAAGAGAGGTTCGATTTCAACCTTGGAGAAATCGATGGGTTCATCTGCTTCTGCAGTTTCTTCTGCGGGTACGTCCAGCTTTGCCTGTGAAGCAAATTCGGGCTTCATTGTCGGGAAGAGGAGTACGTCGCGGATGCTTGTATTGTTTGTGAGAAGCATTACGAAACGGTCGATACCGATGCCGCAGCCGCCTGTGGGAGGCATACCGTATTCAACAGCAAGAAGGAAGTCTTCGTCCATTTCGGAAGCTTCCAGGTCGCCCAGTGCGCGGAGTCTCATCTGGTTTTCGAAGCGTTCGCGCTGGTCGATGGGGTCATTAAGTTCGGAGAATGCGTTAGCATATTCCTTGCCTGCGATAAAGAGTTCGAATCTCTGTGTAAGGGAAGAATCGTCTGCCTTCTTCTTTGCCAGCGGGGAAATTTCGATGGGGTGATCCAATACGAATGTGGGCTGGATGAGCTGCTTTTCGCAGTATTCTTCGAAGAACAGAGCGAGAACGTCGCCTCTTTCGTGCTTTGCTTCTACTTCGATGTTGTGTGCCTTTGCAACTTCTACAGCTTCTTCTCTTGTGCGGATTGTGTCGAAGTCTACGCCGGAGTACTTCTTAACGAGGCCTGTCATTGTTTCTCTTGCGAAAGGCTTGGAGAAGTCGATTACCAGTTCGCCGTAGGGCAGCTGGTCTCCGCCTGTAACTTCCTTTGCAACGTACTTCATAAGGCCTTCTGTACGTTCCATCATTCCTTCGATGTTTGTATATGCTTCGTAGAATTCGATAGTTGTGAATTCGGGGTTATGGGTTGTGTCCATACCTTCGTTTCTGAAGATACGGCCCATGTCGTAAACTCTGTCCAGACCGCCTACGATGCAGCGCTTAAGGTAAAGCTCTGTAGCGATTCTCAGGTACATGTTCAGATTGAGTGCGTTGTGGTGAGTTACGAAGGGACGAGCTGTTGCGCCGCCCTGAACTGTATTCAGGATAGGTGTTTCGCATTCGATGTAGCCAAGGTCGTCCATGTACTTGCGGATGCTGGAGATAGCCTTTGCTCTCTTCTTGAATGTTTCGCGAACGCCGGGGTTTACGATGAGGTCTACGTATCTCTGGCGATAGCGTGTATCCATGTCCTTAAGGCCGGACCACTTGTCGGGCAGCGGGCGGATGGATTTGCTCAGCAGAATGTATTTCTTAACGTGGAGGGAGATTTCGCCTCTCTTTGTCTTGAATACTTCGCCTTCGCAGCCGATGATGTCGCCGATGTCCAGCTTCTTGAAGCGGCCCATTTCTTCTTCGCCCAGGTCGTCGATCTGAACGTAGATCTGGATGCGGCCGTCCTGGTCCTGCAGGTCGCAGAAGGAAGCCTTGCCCATGCCTCTCTTGGACATGAGTCTGCCGGCAATCTTCTGTGTTGTGCCTTCCATTGCTTCGAAATTATTCTTAATTTCTGTAGCGTTGGTTGTAAATTCGAACTTTGTCTGAAGGAACGGATCTCTGCCTTCAGCCTGAAGAGCTGCGAGCTTTTCTCTTCTGATGACGCACTGTTCGCTGAGCGCCTGTGCTGCCTGCTCTTCTGTTAATTCAGGCTGTGCCTGATTATTCTTAATGTCTGCCATATTATCTATTCCTTAACAATTTCAAGAACCTTGTAGTTAACTACGCTTCCGTCGGGAAGAGGAATTTCAACGATTTCGCCTACTGTCTTGCCGATGAGAGCCTTGCCAACGGGAGATTCGTTGGAGATGCGGTTTTCGAAGGGATCTGCTTCTGTGATGCCAACGATTGTGAATACGAATTCCATGCCGGACTTCATGTCCTTGATCTTTGCGGAGAGGCCCAGGTTGATGTGGTCACCTGTGAGTTCTTCGTCTGCAACGATCTTGCCCTTGCGCATCATTGTTTCCAGCTTTGCAATGCGGTCTTCCAGTTCGGCCTGTTCGTCCTTAGCTGCATCGTATTCAGCATTTTCAGAAAGGTCTCCGTAGGATTTTGCTTCCTTAAGATGTTCGGAAACTTCGTTTCTTCTTACTGCTTTGAGATAGTCGAGTTCTTTAACGATTTTGTCGTAGCCTTCCTGGGTAAGTAAAATTTCTTCGCTCATTATATCCTCCTTATACTGTGCGGCTGCAGGAAAGGTCCTTAAGGCCGTCTGTTATACTGAATAATTCGTCCAGCGACTCTGCGCTGCCGGCATCTCTTCTGAGCGCTGCGGCTCCTTTAATGCCTTTTGTGTACCAGGCCACGTGCTTGCGCATTTCGCGGACTGCCCGGTACTCTTCTTTATCTCTAAGGAGCATGGATGCATGGTCCTTAATCGTTTCTATAATGTCCTCTACGGATGGTTTTTCCGGGATGGGCTCGCCGTTATACAGGGCCTTTAATTCCCTGAAGATCCACGGGTTTCCCTGGGCGCCTCTCGCAACCATTACCAGGTCGCAGCCTGTTTCTTCCAGCATTCTGCATCCGTCTTCTGCACTAAAGACGTCGCCGTTTCCGATTACCGGAATGTCGAGGGCCTGCTTAATGCTCTTAATAATCTTCCAGTCTGCCTTGCCGCTGTAGTACTGCTCGCGGGTTCTTCCGTGGACAGCTACTGCCGAAGCTCCGGCGTCCTGCATCTTTAAGGCGAAGGCTATTGGGTCAACGGGGCATTCCTCGCTGAAGCCAATGCGCATCTTGATGGTTACGGGCCTCGAGCTTGCTTCTACGGTCGCTTTTACGAGCTCTGCTGCCAGGTCCGGATTCCTTAGGAGTGCGGAGCCCTCTCCGTTCTTAACTACTTTGGGAACGGGGCAGCCCATGTTTATGTCTATGAGCACGTTGGGGCGGTTTTCTATAAAGTTCGCTGCGAAGCGCAGCATTTCCGGGTCGGAGCCGAAGAGCTGAACCCCTACAGGGCCTTCTTCCGGCCTTATGACGAGAAGTTCTTCCGAACCCGGGCTTTTATAGTAGAGCCCTTTTGCGGAAACCATTTCCGTGTAGGAAAGGGATGCGCCCTGCCTTCTGCAGATAGTGCGGAAGGCGCTGTCTGTAACTCCTGCCAGAGGAGCCAGCACAAAGGGGTTATCCTTGAATTCCTGAATATTTAGTTCTCTCATCGGCTTATTCTTCCACCTTGGACTTTCTGCTGTGAGAGGAGCGATTTTTTTCGTAAATAAGCTGCAGACCTGTAAGGGTAAGGAGCTTATCCACATGGTCGATGCAGTCTACGCCGGATGCCATGAGGCTCGCCAGACCGCCGGTTGCAACAACCGTTACAGGATCGTCTGTTCCTGTGTAGTCGTGGATTTCTTTTTTCATCATGGATACGACGCGTTCCGTAAGGCCCATGTTTCCGTAAACCACGCCGGCCTGCATGCCTTCGCTGGTGTTGCGGCAGAGCACGTGTCCGGGTGCCTCCAGATCTACTCTGGGAAGTTTTGCAGTCTTTTCGAAGAGCGCATCGGCTGCGATTTTAATTCCGGGAGCGATAATGCCGCCCAGGTATTCGCCCTTTGCAGTAACCGCACAGAAGGTGGTTGCCGTTCCGTAGTCGATTACTATTAAAGGTGCCTTGTACTTATCGAAAGCTGCTACCGAGTTTACGATTCGGTCAGCGCCAAGCTGCTTGGGGTTATCGTATTTTACGATAAGGCCGGTCTTTACGCCGGGGCCTACAACTATGGCTTTTGTATTGAAATATTTCTGGGACAGATGCTGGAGAGTGTAAAGGATGGACGGAACTACTGTGGAGATGATTACATCGTCCACGTCTTTGGTCGAAAGGCCTTCGTAGGCGAACAGCTGATTAATAATCATGCCGTATTCGTCCGCAGACTTGTTCTTATCCGTTTCCATACGCCAATTCTGAAGAAGCTCGCGGCCTTCGTAAACGCCGAGAACGATGTTGGTGTTGCCAACGTCGAATGCTAATAACATGGGGCTTCCTTTCGATTAGAACTGACGGATTTCCTTTTCGATACGAGCTACAGCCAGGGCCATCATAAGGCCGGGAACTATAGTATTGGCTGTAATGTCTACGCCGAGGATTTCCTTTATTCTCTTGATTCTGTACTGAACTGTGTTTGCATGGATGTCCATGAGTCTTGCAGTCTTGGCTGTGGAAAGACCTGCATCCAGGATGAATGTTTCCAGGGTATCCATGAGCTGGCGGCCCTTTGTGTCCTTTGCATCCTTGAAGGGCTTGATGAGGTCAAGATAATTCTTTTCCACAACTCCGCCGCTCATGCAGATGTTTACGCAGTTGCCTGCAAGTGCCAGCTCGTACTTGGAGAAGCTGTGCTTATACGGGAAGATAAGCTGGATGAACGCTTCTGTTTCGTTGATGAGCTGGAATGCACTGCACATGCCTTCGATTCCGTCTGTTCCCAGAACGTGGAATGTCTTGGCAGCACCGGATTCGGACATTTCCTTTGCGAAGGCCTTCCATTCCGGTTCGCTGAATTCCAGAGTATCCGGATCGTTTAAGAGCAGGCCTGCAATTTCGCCTTCTTCTGCGATGCGCAGTGTCTTGATCTTGTACTTTGTTTCGAAGGCTGACAGTTTCTTAAGACCGTCTTCCTTGTGTACGCCGGGTACGAAGAACACACCTCTGAAGTCGCTCTGCTGGAGGTTGAGTTCCTGCATAACTGTGTATGCCAGGTTTCTGTTTCCTCTGCGGAGGGCTCTGATGAGTTCAGCAGCCGGATTGCGTTCAGGCGAGAAGTTCCACATACCCATGGCAAGTTCGATGATTTCCGCAAGCTTTGCGATATCTTCCTTGCTGTAGTTGTCCTCGTTGTCTACGAGGAGCAGGTAGTACTTTTCTTCCTGAATTGTGATGGGTCCCCAGTAGGTCATGAGACCCTGGATGTTCATCTGTGTTTGCTTCTGGTCTGCATCCAGACCTCTTTCGTTGCTTTCGCGGACAACATCGGCAATTGATGCCTTGTGTCTTGTTTCTACGGAAAACAGTGTGTTGAAATCCGAAGAGAGAAGTACGATCTGGAATGCGTTGTTAAGGGCAGCCTCTTTAGCAGCAGTCGGGAAATTACTATACTTTTCAAAGTTTAGCAGATGATAAATTGTGTTAGTAATAAGACTGTTTGAGAAAGTTTCAGACATTCTTTACTCACCTTTCCTGTCGCTGTCGACATCTTCAGCAATAACGGCCTTTTCAGTTTCCTGAACTTCTGTATTCTGGGGAATTTCTATATCTTCAGGTGCTTCAG
>JAKSSQ010000210.1 GCA_024403005.1 Clostridia bacterium
CCAATCTGCTCCAGCACGTAGAAAACATTACAAAGGTTTACAAGCTGCCCTGCGTAGTTGCGATCAACGCATTCCCCACAGATACAAAGGCAGAACTGGATATGGTAGAGGCAAAGTGCAGAGAGCTTGGTGTAAACGTTGCTCTGTCCGAAGTATGGGCTAAGGGCGGCGAAGGCGGTAAGTCTCTGGCAGAAGAAGTCGTAAGACTCTGCGAGCAGCCCAACGATTTCAGCTATTCCTACGAACTGGAAGGCACAATCGAAGAAAAGCTGGACGCAATCTGCAAGCGCATCTACCACGCAGACGGCGTAATGCTTACAGACGGCGCAAAGAAGCAGGCCAAGCAGCTTACAGAACTTGGCTTCGGAAACATGCCCATCTGCATGGCTAAGACTCAGTACAGCTTCTCCGATGACCCAACTCTCCTCGGAGCTCCCAGCGGCTTTACTGTAACAGTAAGAAACCTGAAGGTTTCCGCAGGTGCAGGCTTTATCGTTGCGCTCACAGGCGAAATCATGACCATGCCCGGACTCCCCAAGGTGCCCGCTGCTGAAAGAATCGACGTAGACGAAAACGGAAAGATTTCCGGACTGTTCTAGTAAATTAAGGCATTTATGGAATTAAGAAATACCGAATTAAGTGAATTTACAGCCCTTATAGCTTCTCCTGCTCCGGCTCCCGGCGGAGGCGGTGCTTCTGCTGCTGCAGCTGCAATCGGCATAGCTCTCGGCGACATGGTCGGCGAACTCACCGTGGGCAAGAAGAAGTATAAAGACGTGGAAGAAGAGATTAAGGCCCTCATGGAAAAGGCCCAGAGCTTAAGAATCCGCCTGCTGGAATTAGTGGACGAAGACGGCACGAATTTCGAGCCGCTTTCCAGAGCTTACGGCATTCCAAAAGACGATCCCGGCAGAGATGCCGAGCTGGAAAGATGCCTTAAGCTCGCGGTTTCCGCGCCGCTGGAAATCTTCGATATCTGCTGCGAAGCCCTGGAAATCCTCCATTCCTTCGCAGTTAAAGGCTCTAAACTGGTAATTTCCGATGCTGCAACCGGCGCAGCAATCTGCAGAGGCGCACTCTGCGGCGCAGCCGTAAACGTAAAGGTAAATACCAAACTCATGAAGGACAGAGCTTACGCAGAAGAGCTCAACGCGCACATTGATAAGCAGCTTCCCGAATGCTGCAAGCTGGCAGACGAAGTGTTCAATCTGGTCTACAGCACATTCTAAAAATTACTGCCGGGGCAGCAAAATACCCCGGCTTTTAAAGTATTAAAGGCGTTTTTCGCGAGAAACAGGCACAATATGACATATGAACAGACAATTGAATTCCTCGAAAAATCCCACTGGATGGGCAGCCGCCTCGGCCTTGAAAGAGTTCTCGAGCTCCTTCATCTCCTGGGTGACCCGCAGAAAAAGCTGAAGTTCGTCCACGTAACCGGAACAAACGGCAAGGGCTCCACCTGCGCCATGGTGGAATCCGTGCTGCGCAGCGCAGGCTACAAGACAGGGCTCTATACATCTCCCCATCTCCGCTTCTACAACGAACGCATTCGCATCAACGGACAGGACATTTCCGACGAAGAAATGTGCAAAGCTGCAGATATTCTGGCCGAATGCATAGAAAAGATGGAAGACCATCCGACGGTTTTCGAAAGAATCACAGCCATGGCGCTCCTTTGCTTTGCAATGGCGGAGTGCGACATCGTAGTGCTGGAAGTAGGCCTGGGCGGACGCCTGGATGCGACTAACGTAATCGATAAACCGGAAGTTTCCGTAATCGGAAGCATAGACCTTGAACATACAAATGTACTGGGCAATACCATAACATCCATTGCGACGGAAAAGGCCGGAATTATAAAGCCCGGTTGCCCGGTAGTTTTCTACGCTCAGGGCGAAGAAGCAGAAGCAGTTATCGCTGCAAAGTGCGAAGAACTGGGCTGCAGAATGGTTAAAACAGCTCCCGAAGCTCAGATTCTTAAGGACTGCGGACTCTGGGGACAGATTTTCGACTATAAAGACCGCAAAGATATTAAGATATCCCTTCCCGGAACCT
>JAKSSQ010000211.1 GCA_024403005.1 Clostridia bacterium
TATTCCCGCAGGCAGCGAATCTGCCGTACGAATCGATCTTTTCGGCGACGAAGTTGAATCGATTAAGGAAATGAACCCGGTTACAGGCGAAATTACAGCTACGAGAAACCACGTGGCTATTTTCCCTGCGTCTCACTATGCAACTTCCAAGGAAAACATGGAAAGGGCGCTGGGCACCATCCAGGAGGAGCTGGCTGAACGCCTCGTGTGGTTCAAAGACCGCGGCAAGCTCTTAGAGGCTCAGAGACTGGAACAGAGAACCCTCTACGATCTGGAAATGATGAGGGAAGTCGGCAGCTGCAAGGGCATCGAGAACTATTCCCGCCACCTGGTAGGCAATCCTCCCGGAGCAAAGCCCTATACTCTTATCGACTATTTCCCCGACGATTTCCTTATCGTAATCGACGAAAGCCACGCAATGCTTCCTCAGCTTCGCGCCATGGCTAACGGCGACAGAGCGAGAAAGACATCCCTGGTAGACTACGGTTTCCGTCTGCCTTCCGCACTGGACAACAGACCTCTGCGCTTCGAGGAATTCGAGGGCATGGTAAACCAGGCAATCTACATCTCCGCAACCCCCGCAGCCTACGAAAAAGAGGTTTCCGAGGGCATTTCCGCAGAGCAGGTTATCCGCCCCACAGGTCTGCTTGACCCACCCATCGAAATCCACCCGTCCGAAGGGCAGATCGACCACCTTATCGGCGAAATCAATAAAGAAATAGAGAAGGGCTACCGCGTTCTGGTAACAACTCTTACGAAGAAAATGGCTGAAAGCCTTACGGATTATCTTAAGAATGCAGGTCTTAGAGTTCGCTACATGCATTCGGAAGTAGATACTCTGGAAAGAAACGAAATTCTGAGAGACTTAAGACTGGGCGAATTCGATACGCTGGTTGGCATCAACCTTTTAAGAGAAGGCCTGGACCTTCCGGAAGTTTCCCTTGTTGCAATTCTGGATGCAGACAAGGAAGGCTTCCTTCGTACGGAAACATCCCTTATCCAGACCGTCGGCAGAGCCGCAAGAAACTCCGAAGGCCGCGTAATCATGTATGCGGACAAGATAAGCCCGGCCATGAAGGCCACCATGGACGAAACGGACCGCCGCCGCGCTATTCAGATGAAGTACAACGAAGAGCACGGCATTACGCCCCAGACCATTAAGAAAGCCATCCGGGACACTCTGGAAATCACCAAAAAAGTGGAAAACGAGATGGATTTCTACGAAGGCAAGAGCGTTCTGGAGCTCACAAAGAAGGAACTTGCAAACTACTCAAAGAAGCTGGAAAAGGAAATGAAGGCCGCTGCAAAAGACCTGCAGTTCGAACGCGCAGCACTGCTTCGCGACAGACTGCTTGAAGTCCGCGCAAAGCTGTAAAGACATCCCGGAGACCGGACTATGAAGCAAAACAACCTGATAATCGGCAGCCTCTGCGCGCTGGCCTGTGAATTCATCTACGGCATGAGCTATATATTTACCAAACATGCCACAGACAGTGCCAGCGTTCTGTCCCTGCTGGGATGGAGATTTCTAATCGGCTTTATCGCCATGGGAATCTGCGTTGCTGCGGGCCTTCTGAAAATTAATATAAAAGGCAAGAGCCTTAAACCGCTGCTGCTCGTAGCAATCTTCAGCCCGGTAATCTATTTTATCGGCGAAACCTACGGCATAAGCAATACAACGGCTTCGGAAAGCGGCGTATTTCTGGCCTGCATACCCATAACATCCATAATCGCATCCACGCTGCTGCTGCATAAAAAGCCTTCAAAAATTCAGCTCGTGGGTATATTGGTTACTCTTGCGGGTGTTTCGATTACTGTTTTTGCTTTAGGTGCATCTTCCAGCTTTT
>JAKSSQ010000212.1 GCA_024403005.1 Clostridia bacterium
TTACGCCCAATTTTTAAGTGTTTAAGGGGTATATAATTTGAAACGGTCCCGGTGCAAAAAAGCCGGGAATCCGTTCGTTTTTCGATTATTTAAGGCAGAGAGCCTTCTTGCCGCATTCGATAACTGCGTCTGCAACCTTGTCCACATCTGCTTCTTCGATGGACCAGTTGCTGAAGCTGCAGCGCAGGTGGGGCACGCCGTTTACGCCGGCTGTGTTAAGGAATGTTGTGCCTTCTTCGCGGATAAGCATGGCCAGCTTGGCGATTTCTGCGGGTGTAACGTCTTCCTTGTTGAGTGTGAATGCAAATCCGTTAATAAGAACGGGCTTGTGAACCTTGTAAACTCCGCTTGCTTCCAGCTTTTCTGCGAATCTTTCTGCCAGAGCGCAGTCTCTTTCAGCCATTTCGCGGAAGCCTTCCTTGCCGTAAGCCATTAAAGCCATCCACAGAGCGAGTGCGCGGAATCTTCTGGAGCCTTCGTTGCCCAGGTGTTCGAACGGCAGAGAATCGTCGTAGCCGCCTGTTACGTTAGTTTCCTGTGCATATGTTCTATACTGCATTTCTCTGTACTGCTTGCGGATTAATACGATGGCGCTGTCGTAGTTCAGGTTGAGCCACTTGTGGCCGTCTACTGTAACGCTGTCTGCCTTGTCTACGCCTTCGTAGAGGTAGCTGTACTTGGGTGTGCACATTGCAAGGGAGCCAACTGCTGCGTCTACGTGGAGCCAGAAGCCGTACTTTTCCTTTAAAGCTGCGGTGGTCTTAAGGTCGTCCATGTCGCCGCTGTTAGCTGTGCCCATGTTTGCGATAACGATAACTGCCTTGCCTTCTGCCTTCTTGAGCTCTTCTTCCAGTCTTGCCATGTCGCCGCAGTCTCTGCCGGGCATCTTGCCGTATTCTGTAATGCTGTTGCGGCCCAGGCCCAGAACGGACAGTCCCTTATAAATGGATGCGTGGGAGAAAGCGGACAGGATAACCGGTCTTTCCAGGCCGTAAACGCCGTCGTTAGCGGACTTTCCCTGCTTCATGGCAGCCCATTCTCTTGCGCATGCCAGAGCGTTTGTTGTTGCCATTGTAGCGCCGGATGTGAATACGCCTGCGAAGTCTTCGGGCAGGCCGAGGAGGTCCTTAAGTCCTTCGATTGCCTCGTCTTCGATCTGTCTGTCCATGCAGTCGATTTCACCGAAAGCGTTCTGGTCGTACAGGGATGTGAGCCAATCACCTGCAAGAGCAGCCGGTGTAACACCGCCGATTACGTATCCGTAGAATCTGGAGCCGCTGTTCAGGCCCAGACCTTCGGAGTATTCCTTAACAAAGAGGTCCATAGCGCCCTTAGCACCAAGGCCTTCTTCTCCTATGCGTCTGATGGGCTTTCTTTCCCAGATAGGAAGAGCCTTAGCGGTTTCTCTCTGTTCGAAGAAACGTTCAGCTTCCTTAACTACGTCCTTTAAGATATCCAGCTGGTTCTGTCTGTCTTCTGCCATTCTCTTGTTCATGGTAATTTCCTTTTCCCGGCTTCCGCCGATTTCTATACTCAAGATTTATCTGTCCTCTCCGATTTTAATGAGGACTTTAATGTGGTTCTTTGAATTTGCTTCAAGCTCTTCGAAACCGTCGTCCACCAGGGTATCCAGGCTTACGACTCCGGTTACCAGCCGGTCTGCATCGATTTTGACCTGCTTAATGTATTACAGGACTTCGCCGATTTCGATTA
>JAKSSQ010000213.1 GCA_024403005.1 Clostridia bacterium
CGCAATATGGCTGAAATCGGAGAAATATTCGGACTCACTGCATCGGAAGCCTGTCTTAAGATAGTAGAAGCAGAAGGCAACGACGCCATGGAAGTAAACTTCGGCATGTGCGAAGAAGACATAGAGCGCATAATGCAGAAGGATTACGTAATGATAGGTTCCGACGGCTGGGCCTACAACCTGGATTATCCCGGCGTGCCCCATCCGAGAAGCTTCGGAGCATTTCCAAGGGTTCTGAACCACTTCTGCAGAGAAAGAAAGCTGTTTTCCCCGGAAACCGCAGTGCGCAAGATGACAGGTCTTTCTGCAGACCGCATTGGCCTCAAGGAACGAGGATACATTAGAAAAGGCTGCTTTGCAGATCTGGTTCTGCTCAGCCTTAAAGATATAAAAGACGATCCGGATTATGCGAGCCCGGTCAAGCCATGCAGCGGAATCAAGGCTGTTTGGGTCAACGGAACACTGGCCGCAGAAGACGGTAAAACTACCGGCGAAAGAGCCGGAAAAGTGCTTAAATTCAGACAAGATTAGGAAATTCAGTTATGAAAAAAGTATCAGTTGAAGAAATGTTTAAACTGGCTCCCGGAGACCCCAGAGCCTACTACCTGGTAGGCATGAAGGAATTCGTGGTGGAAGACGACGGTACGGTTTCCTGCAGCGTGGAAGTGGTTCACAACATGCTTAACGGCCTGGATACCTGCCAGGGCGGCCTGCTTTACACCATCTGCGATGCAACCTGCGGCGCATTCCTTCGCGAAGCCGGCACACCCAGCGTTACGGTAAACGGCTCCATGAACTACTACAAATCCGCAGTTCTGGGCGACGTTATTACGGTAACCGTGCAGCCCCGCAGAATGGGCAGAAGCCTTAACCGCCTGCTTGCAGAGGTCCACAACCAGAACGGAGACCACCTCTGCGATGCGTGGTTTACCTTTATGGCAGCTAAGAGATAGTTGTATTTACAGATAATCGGTAGATAATCGGTGGCAAATATGATCAAAAAATACAAAGAGGCTAAAGGCCTGGCAGCATTTTTTGACAGTTTAGAGCTCTGGCAGAAGACCAGCGGCGCTTTCTGCGTAAAAAGCAGCCTTACTCAAATTGAATACGACGACATTTTAAAAGGTACCAATGCCAGCATTTTCGTGCCTCTTTGGACTTCCTGCGCAAAGACCGGAACAAAGCTCCTCTGCGACGAAAATACTCTGGAAGTTATCAGATTCTATAAGAAGTGCGGCTACAAGGCAGTTCTTATGGACGGAAACCCCGCCGACTACATCGGAGAAGAACTGAATTTCCTCGCATACATCTACGCCTGCAAGGCTGCTGACCCCGCATCCTTCGGGGATGAAGCCAATGCATTCATCGATGCATTCTTTACAGATACAGCAAAGAACTTTATAGAAAGCGCGCTTACAGAAGACGTTAAGAAATGGTTAAGCGAAGAAGCATATAAGGAGCTGGAAGCTTACTGCGATCTGCTTAAGGCCTTCGTTTCCGGAGACGAAATCCAGATCTGCGAAAGCTG
>JAKSSQ010000022.1 GCA_024403005.1 Clostridia bacterium
CACCAGGATATTAAAGCCGTCCGAGCTTATATGCGTGCAGTCTCCCTGCCCCACATCCAGAAAAGTTACAAACCTGGAGTCGTACTGCCACGGGTACTTTCCGTCGGAAAGCTTAAGGCATTTAGGCACAAGAACCGCAGTGACGGCCAATGCAAGGCAAACCGCGTTGAGGGCGGCCCGCCGCCCCATTCGCCGCATCATGTATCGCGCCTCCGAAAAAAAGAAAAACACGAACCCGTAGTAAACCGCAATAACCCCTAGCGGAGGCGCCGGAAAAGACCAGCTGCCCCCAAGCAGGCTCCCAATCCTGTTAATCTGCAGCAAAACTCCGGCGAAAAAGGCGGCGGGCCCGGCGGCTGCGGCGCTTATTATCCCTATCCCTGCAGCATCTAAAGCGAAAAAGATAAGCCCCGCAGGCATCAGAATGCCGGCTGTAAAGACTGCAAAAGGGTTTAATATAAAGCTTACCGGGCTCATGACCAGGAAGTGGAACAGAATTAAGGGAGTCATGCCAATCTGCACGGCTATGCATGGGCTCAAAACGTCCGAAATATCCTTAATCCAACCCTTTTTGCGCTTATCTGCCAGCTCTGTTGCTTTAAGCTCCATCCATGGCAGAATTACGCCCATGCTGAAGGCCGCCATATAGGACAGCTGAAAGCCGGAATCGAAGATGCTGTAAGGATTTGCGGTCATAAAGACCAGACAGACCGCAGCTGCGGCAGACACCAGGTCGTAGCGCCTTTTTATATGGAAAGCTATTAATCTTAAAAAGATCATGAAGGCTGCTCTGAGCACCGAAACCGAGAAGTTTGCAAGGCATATGTAGCAGGCCAGAGAAAAAGCTATTACAGAAGACGTATAAATATTCCTTCTATTATCTAAAAGCTTAAGCAGCAATCCGTAGACCATGCTCACGTGGAGGCCGGAAACTGCCAGAACGTGAGCGATTCCGTTGGACTGAAACTCCTCGTAGACGCCATCGTCCATATAGCCTTTATCGCCGAAAAGAAGCGCTGCAAGCAGGGAAAAACGGCTTTCCTCCATGTATTTTCTAGCAGAAACGTAGAATTGTCCTTTCCTAACAGATAGAAAGTTTAGATAAGGATTTACGACCGGCCCGGCCGCCGCCCTGTACCTGGAAACGGTGCAGATGGATCTTATTCCTCTGGATTTTAAGTAGAGCCTGTAGTCGAAGCAGCCGAAGTTGCGGCGGCCGTCCGGAGCTTCGGCCGGGCCGCTGAAGACGCAGCTGCGCCCGGCCATGGCAAAGACCCTCTCCGTATCTTCTTCCGTCGTTTCCAGCTTTACGAGCACTTTTTCGGCCCTGCCGGATATTTTATCGCTCGTCTTTACTATTAAGCTGAAATAGCCGTTTTTTGCGGTCACAGACACAGGTACGCCGCGGACTTCACTGGCAGTGCCCGGCGATTCTTCTGCAGCTGCCAGCAGTGGGCTCTCGAAGGCTTCCACCCTGTTCATAAGAACCGCTCCCAGCATAAAAGCAATCGTGCAGCAGAGCAGCAGCCCCGCCCTGCTTCCTTTGGAAAGTCCGAACCGGCCTCTCTTTTCCAGCTTATAAACCAGCTGCACAACAAAACAAGCACCTATGCATAGTATGCACAGGTGCTTTAAGTTTAAATGGATATAATAGGCGGCTGCGATGCCTGCAGCTTCCGCTGCTGCAACAGCCGTTACAGGTCTTCTCATGGCGCTCTTCGCGCCCGTTCCAACCTGATTATATTTCCGCCGAGGCTAATTGTCAATATTTGCCAATTAGTTGATAACTATTCCTTCGGGAGGAGTTGTGTTGTCTACAGGCGGCTGCTCCGGTGTTTCCGGAAGCGTCGGCTGCTGCGGAGCCGGAGGTGTTACCGGCTGGGGCTGAGTTGGGTCACCGACAGCTTCGGGCGGATTATCCGTAGTCTGCTCGGGTTCAGGCGGTGTTTCGGGCTCAAGTGTGCCGGAATTGCCTGTGTAGATGCTTGTTCCGTTATAAAGCGGAGATACGGGGTAAACCGTAGTTGTCGGGTTATGTACCGGGCAGTAATACTCGGGAGCATCGTAAGCTGCGTCGGGCATAGCCTTAATGTTGGAGTTCTTAATGGATGTTGCTACGATCTTTTCCCAGGATTCGCCGCCGGGACGAACGATAGCTACCTTGTTAACCTGGCGCGGGCATGTCGGAGTTGCAAGATAACCTGTATCTCCGCATACTGTAACGCTTACGTGGCAATCGTCGGGTTCACTGGGAACTGTTTCCTTAATAAAGATATCGGAGATTACACCTCCTCTGGGGTCGGACTGAGTAAGAGGACCTACTGCCATACCGGAGTATTTGTCTACGGTTGCAGTTACGAATTCGCCTCTCATTTCAAATTCGCCCTTTTCGTACATTGCGCCGACCTGGTCCATAACCTTGGCCCATACCTTTGCTGCTGCAGAGGAGCCCTGGTTCATGGAGATGTTAACGTCGTTGCCTACCCATGTAGATGCTGCGAACTGCGGTGTAATTCCGCAGAACCAAAGGTCGTATCTGTCGGATGTTGTACCTGTCTTACCTGCGGAGGGCTGAGACTTAAGCTTAGCAGGGCTTCCCAGACCGTTTGTAACTGTTGTACGCAGTACGTCGACCATGAGGGATGCTACGTCTTCGTCGTAAACCTTGTGGGTAATCGGTGTGTTTTCCAGAACCAGATCGCCGTTCTTGGTTGTAATCTTTGTGTAGGATGTGGGTGCGATATAAGTACCGTAGTTGCCTAAAGTACCGTAAGCTGCAGTCATTTCAAGGGGTGAGATACCCTTTGCCATACCGCCGAGAGCCAGAGCGGAAGCGTTCTGGTCGTTAACCGGACCGGTAGAGACGATGCTTGTAATACCCATGTTCTGCAGGTTGTGGATGATCATTTCGGGATCCAACTGCAGGTAGAGCTGTACTGCGCAGCAGTTGATGGACTGCTCTACAGCGTGGCGGAAGTTGGTCATGCCGGTGTAGCCGGAGTACCAGTTCTTAGGCCATGCTCTGCCGCCCTGTGCGATAGGTCTGTCGTCCAGAGGCATTGCAACGGAGAAGTTTCCGAGGCCGTCCTTGCCTGCCTGGAGTGCGCCGGAGTAAACGGACAGAGGCTTAATGGAGGATCCGGGCTGACGCGGAGAAAGAGCTCTGTTGTAGAGCAGCTTGCCTTCTACGCCGCGGCCGCCGATCATGCCGATAATTCTGCCTGTTTCCAGTTCGGTGATAACCATAGCGGACTGGGGCTGCATAATGAGCTGCTTAAGTGTGTACTTGCCGTTTGAAAGAATAAGTGTTCCGTCGCCTCTCTGGAAGGTTTCGGGCTTATCCTGGAAGTAGTCTGCACTGATAATTACGTTTCCGTCGTTATCTCTTGTCTTATACTTAGCGGGAATGTTGAATGTTCCGCCGCTTCTGCTGTACAGCTTGTTGTCGATAAGCTGGTACATGCCCTTGAATTCGATGGAATAGTCGGTTTCGCCGCCTACAGTTGTATTGTAGATGTTCAGGCGCTTGCCCTTTAAAATCTTAAGGCTTCCGTCGCTGTTCCAGGAATATTCGTCGTTTCTGAACCAGAAGTTGCCTTCGTTATCGAAGAGGTTCTTTTCGCTGTAAAGGAGTATGTCTCCATTGTCCTTAAGGATATTTCCTTCGCCGTCCTTTTTATATGAACCAACGGACGGGAAAATGGAAGGATCGGAATATACTTCTTCCAGAATGCTCTGGACTCTGTTGTCCATGGTGCTGTAGATGCGCAGGCCGCCGTTGTAGATAAGCTTATCAGCCTGGTCTGCGTCGTAGCCCAGCTGAGTCTGGAGGTCTTCCTTAACCTGCTTTACTACGAAATCTGCAAAGTAGGATGTGTAGGAAGCATCCAGCAGAGTTGTTCCCGGGTTAATGCAGTCTCTGAGAGTTGCAACATCTGTGGAGTTGTAAACTTCGTCGGAGATCTTGCCCTGTTCGTGCATGAATCTGAGAACCAGCTTCATTCTGCTTTCAACGGTATCGTTGAAGTAGATTGTCCATTCGTCTGTTCTGGAAACGATATCGAGAGCATCGGGATCTTCGATTTCGTCTGTAGCTATTCTCTTAATGGGCGCATAGCTGTTGGGAGACTGGGGCAGAGATGCGAGACAAGCGCATTCTACCAGGCTCAGGTCCTTGGCATCCTTGCCGAAGTAGGACTGTGCTGCAGCCTGTACACCGTTGGAGTTGAAGCCCAGATAAATTGTGTTCATGTAGGCTTCGATAATCTGTTCCTTGGACAGCTTCTGCTCGATGATAACGGAGTAGTAAGCTTCCGTAATCTTTCTTGCCATGGAGCGCTGACCCTTGATGTCGGCAAGATACAGGTTTCTTGCCAGCTGCTGAGTAATTGTGGAAGTACCGGAAACCTTGCCGCCGTTTACGACCTTATCGCGGATAGCACCCATGATTCTTATGAAGTTGAACCCATGGTGGTCCCAGAAGGTCTTGTCTTCGATGGAGACGAAGGCGTTAACCAGATTTTCCGGAATTTCGTTGTATTCCAGGTTTGTTCTCAGAGCGTCACCTGCATATACGTTTTCGATGGAGTTGCCGTCGCTGTCGTAGATGATGGAGTTTTCGGAAAGAAGTTCGTACAGGTTGTCCGGGTTGATTTCGGGAACGTCTTTAACGATATTCCATACGTAAGCAGCCACACCTGCTGCACCTACTGCGCAGATTGCCAGCAGTACCAGCAGAATTCTGCCCCAGTGGATCTTAAACTTCTTCTTTTTCTTTTCGCCGCCGTTCTTTCCGGAAGCTCTTTTATGTGCACTCTTTGTACGGGTGCTTGTAGATGCGGCTTCTTTTGCAGCCGCACCCTTTGCTGCCTTGGATCTCGATCTGCCCTGTGCAGATGCATTTGATTCGGCAGTATCCTGGGGAGACTGTGCTTCGAAGTCCGCTTTCATCTTGTCGAAAGCTCTAAGCACGTCCTCCTCATGCCTTTTGCCGTAATTTTCGCTCATTATTCTTCCCCTTTAAAAATCCCTTCTGCAAAACTGCGGGGGTCGAAGGGCCTTAAGTCCTCCATGCCCTCTCCTAATCCTATATATTTGACGGGAAGGTCCAGTTCGTCGGAAATTGTAACGACGATACCGCCCTTTGCCGTTCCGTCCAGCTTAGTGAGGATAATGCCGGTAAGCTCTGCAACTTCGTTGAATTCAGTAGCCTGGGAAACTGCATTCTTACCTGTTGTGGCATCGACTACCAGGAGTGTCTCTCTGGAAGCTCCGGGGAATTCCCTGTCGATGACCTTGTTCATCTTGGAAAGCTCTGCCATTAAGTTCTTCTTATTCTGCAGTCTTCCTGCGGTGTCGCAGATTACGACGTCTACGCCTCTGGATTTAGCGGCGTTGCAGCCGTCGAAAATAACTGCCGAGGGGTCAGCCCCTTCCTTGTGCTTTATTACAGGAACACCTGTGCGTTCTCCCCAGATGGAGAGCTGCTCTGCAGCAGCTGCACGGAATGTATCCGCAGCGATAAGAAGCACGCTCTTTCCTTCGCTCTTGAGCATGTGCGCAAGCTTAGCGATGGATGTGGTCTTGCCTACACCGTTGACGCCAATCATCATGATAAACAGAGGATAATCGCTGCAGAGCTGCAGGCGTTCGCCCTTGTCCAGCATGTCAGCTACCATAGTTGTAATCTGCTCTCTTACATCTTCGGCATCCCTTAACCTGTCGTGCCTTATGCTGTCGCGCAGACCTTCGATGATGGTCATGGTTGTGTTCATACCGATGTCGGAAGAAATGAGTACGTCTTCCAGTTCTTCCAGCATGCTTTCATCCGGCTTTGGACGAAGAAGCAGCACATCTTCTATTTTTTCTGTCAGCCTTCCGAAGAAGGATTTTTTCTTAATCGATATCAAAGCTGTCTCCTAACTTAAGGGATAAAACCTTTGTAATGCCTCGTTCGGGCATCGTTACGCCGTAAAGCACATCTGCATATTCCATGGTGGCTTTCTGGTGAGTGATAAGTGCAAACTGTGTCGAATCAAAGTTGCGAAGGTATCTTGCAAAGCATTCGATATTCGCTTCGTCCAGGGCGGCTTCGACTTCGTCCAGAATGCAGAACGGTGTCGGCTTTGCCTTGAGTACTGCGAACATGAGCGCTATAGCCGTCATAGTTTTTTCTCCTCCGGACAGGAGGTTCATGTTCTGAAGCTTCTTTCCTGGCGGCTGAGCTTCAATTTCAATGGCGGATTCCAGCGGATTCGACGGATCTTCCATGGAAAGCCTTGCGTTTCCGCCCTTGAAGAGTTCCTTGAAGGATGCTTCGAAGTTTTCTACTACTGCGTCGAAGCTTTCCTTAAACCTTGCCTTTATGATGGAATCCATTTCGTCGATTACGGACTGGAGTTCGTCCATGGCCTGGAGCAGGTCGGCTCTCTGAGTTGTAAGGAATTCGTAGCGTTCCTTTACAGCTCTGTATTCTTCGATGGCGCCGATGTTTACGTCGCCGAGCTGGCGCATGCGCTCCTTGTATTCTCTGGATTCCCTTACGCCTCTTGAAAGCACGAATTCCGGGTCTGCCTGGTCTGCAGCCTGTGCATAGGACATTTCGAATTCGTCCCAGAGCTTTTCCTTTAAGGATTCGGTCTGAGCGTCGAACCTTGCCATTCTGCTGTCCGCATCGTGGCGCTGAACCTGGTGTTCGTAGAAGGTGCTGTCCGCCTGAACTCTCTGTTCTTCCAGGCTTTCTGCCTGCTTTCTTGCGGAAGTCTTCTCTTCGTTAAGACTGTCTTCGCTGTTAAGAAGTTCCTCTTTCTGAGCAAGTTTTTCGTCGAGAGTAACTTTTGCGTCGAAGTCGAAGCCTTCGATTTCGGCTCTCTGCTTTTCGATGTCTTCCAGAGCTGCCTTACGTGCTTCGATGTCTGCGCCGATTTCAGCAAGAGCTTCCAGAACTCTGGCTTCCATTTCGCTGGCGCTCTTAACCTTAACAGATACGCTGTTTTCGGCTACGCGGGCATCGTTTTCTTCGGCCTGAGCCAATGCATAGACCTCGCGGAGCTTTTCTGCTTCTTCTGCGATAGCCTGGGCATCTGCTTCCGCCTTTGCCTTGGTTTCTTCGAATCCTGAGTTGTTTTTAGTGATTTCCCGGATGGATTTTTCCGCTTCTGCGATTTCCTTTTCCAGTTCGGAAAGTTCTGCAAGTCTTCTGCGTTCAGCTTCCTTAGCGTCTCTTTCCGCAATCTTGAGCTGCTCGATATCCTTGGCGATAGAAGCGATTTCCATCTCTTCGTCCTGGATCTGCCTGCGGATTTCGGCCAGTTCCTTTGCGTTTTTATCCAGCTTCTTTTCCAGGTTATGCATTGCCTTTTCAGCAGCTTCCTGGTCTGCCAGATTCTTATTTATAGCATCTTCCAGCTTGTCCTTTTCGGCCTTTCTGGAAAGGATGTTTGCTGTGTTATTCTTGTAGGCACCGCCGGTAATGGCGCCTGCGGGGTTGATGTGTTCACCCTCCAGAGTTACGTAGCGAAGAGCCTTTTCCTTCTTGGACATCGCAAGAGCATTGTCCAGATTGTCGCATACTATAACTTTTCCAAGCAGGTAGTCAACTACATTTTCATAGCCGCCCTTGCAGCTTACCCTGTCTGCTGCACAGCCCAGATAGCCTGCCATGCCTTGAATTTTAGAGGTTTCTGCCAGGTCGCGGCTGCGGAGCGTGTCTGCCGGAAGGAAGGTAATTCTGCCGGCGCGGTTCTGCTTTAAGAGTGCGATGCATTCCTTTGCTGCGCTTTCGGTTTCGGTGACCACATTCTGGAAGTTTCCGCCTAAAGCTGTTTCAATTGCCAGCTCCCAGCCCTTGGGAACGTTGAGCAGGTCGCCTACGGGGCCGACCACGCCCTTTACGGAAGACTGCATTACGAACTTGATTCCGCCGTTATAGCCTTCGTATGCGTGTTCCAGTTCTTCCAGAAGTCTTAATCTTGCGGAGAGCTTGCCGCCGCTTACCTTAATCTCTTCGATTTTGGATCTTGCACCGGCCAGCTGCTGGGTTACAGCTGCTCTCTGCTTTTCGGTATCTGCCAGCTGCTCCTTCATGTCTTCCACATCGCTGCGCAGCTCGGCCATATCGTTTTCGTTGTCTGTAATCTTTTCGGATATTTCCAGACCGTTGCCGTCGTCTTCTTCGTCGATGAGCCTTTCAGCCCTTCTCTTAAGAGTCTGCCTGAGGTTTTCCATACCTGCAGCTTCGGCCTTTGCAGCAGACATTCTGCTGTTCATATCCAGGATTACGCTTCTCGCATCGTTTAAGATCTTTTCCTTTTCGGAAAGCTTTTCGAAGGCGGTTTCGCTTGCTGCGTGCTTTTCTTCTGCAGCTGCTCTTGCCTTTGCTTCTTCCGATGCGGCTTCCTCTCTCGTGCGCTTCATTTCTTCTGCGTTGGAGGATTCTCTTGCGTATTTATCTTCCAGGGAAGCAAGCTCGTTTTCTATGCGGAGCTTATCCCTTTCAAGAACGGAGGAACGTTCCTTATTTAAAGCCTCGCGGCTTTCGATAAAGTGAATTTCTTCCGTATTTTTAGCGATTTCTTCGCGGATTTCGCCCAGTTTAACTTCCAGCTCTTCCGCTCTGCTGCGCATTTCGTGCAGCTGCTGCTCTAAGGAAGCTCTGGTCTCTGCGTCTGCTTCGAGAGCCTTGTCCAGCTCTTCCAGTTCGACGCGTACAGCCTGAGTCTTCTGATCTGCAGCTTCTATGTTCTTGAGGATAATATTTATCTCAACAACCTTGTATTTCTCGCGGATGTCCAGGTATTCGGATGCCTTCTGAGCATCTTTTTCAAGACCGCCGATGCGGCTTTCGATTTCTCCGACGATGTCGTTTACTCTGTCCAGATTCAGGCCTGCGTTTTCCAGTTTCTTCTGGGTTTCGGCCTTCTTGTTCCTGTACTTAACGATACCGGCAGCTTCTTCGAAAATTTCGCGTCTGCTGTCCATCTTATTGCTTATGATGTCGGCGATTTTGCCCTGTCCGATAATGGAATAGCCTTCCACACCGATACCCGTATCCATGATAAGCTCGCGGATATCCCTTAATCTGCAGGGAGTCCTGTTTATCATGTATTCGCTTTCACCGGAGCGGTACATACGTCTGGTGATGCCAACTTCTGCGTAATCGATGGGCAGCATGTGGTCTGCGTTGTCGATTACCAGGGTAACCTCAGCCATGCCCTTGGGCTTTCTGTTCTGAGTACCTGCGAAGATGACTTCCTCCATCTTTCCGCCGCGAAGCATCTTGGGGCTCTGCTCGCCAAGTACCCAGCGGATAGCGTCGGAAATGTTGGATTTTCCGCTTCCGTTGGGGCCGACGATACACGTCATTCCTTCCGTGAATTCAATTGTCACCGGATCCGCAAAAGATTTGAATCCGTTAAGCTCCATTCGCTTAAAATACATTCTTTACCTCTCGGTTTTAATAGCTTCGATAGCTGCTGCCGCAGCGCTCTGTTCAGCCTTTTTCTTGCTGACGCCAATTCCGCGTCCCATTTCCCTGCCGTTTACGTAAACTGCAGCGGTAAATGTCTTATCGTGGTCCGGACCATCCGATTTTACGATTTCGTAGCTTATGGCTGCTTCTCCGGCCTTGCCCATCATTTCCTGAAGGGCGGATTTGGAGTCTGCGGGAAGACCGCCTTCTATGCAGTCTTCTATGGTTCCGCTTAAGCAGGTGTTTACTACTATCTTGGCAGCCTCGATCCCGCCGTCCAGATATGCAGCGCCTATAATGGCTTCCATCATATCCGCCATAAGGGATGCTCTGTTTCTGCCGTTGCCCTTCTCTTCGCCGCGGCTGAGCATGAGAAATTCGTTAATTCCGTATTTCTTAACTGCTTCGCTTAAAGATCTTTCGCAGACGATAGATGCGCGCATCTTGGAAAGCTGGCCTTCCGTCTTCTTGGAAAAACGGCTGTAGAGAACTTCCGTGACGCAGACGCTTAATACTGCGTCTCCCAGGAATTCCAGTCTTTCGTTTCCGCGCTCGGGGTCACCGAACTCTTCGTTGGCGTAGGAACTGTGGGTCACAGCCCTCAGAAGAAGGCTGCGGTCCTTAAATTCCCTGCCTATTATATTCTCAAGCCTGTTCAGCTCCATTTTCTGCTCCACTTTCAGAATACTTAACCATTGCAGCCTCGATCTCGGCTACAACATCGCGTTCACATACTTCTGCAGCCTTTACGAGGGCATTGCATACTGCGATATCGGAAGAAGATCCGTGTACCTTGAATACAAGGCCCTTAACGCCCAGGATGGGTGCGCCGCCGTAGGAAGAATAGTCGAACATCTTAACGATTTCCTTGAGCTTGCCCTTAATAAGGAGTGTGCCCAGCTTGGAAGTGATGTCTTCTGTAATCTTTGCCTTAACGGTCTTGAGTGCGCTCCATGCTACGCCTTCTGTAAGCTTGAGCACAATGTTTCCTGTAAAGCCGTCGCATACCAGTACGTCTGCATCTGTTCTGGGAATGTCTCTTCCTTCTACGTTGCCGATGAAGTTAAGAGTGCTTTCCTTGAGCAGCTTGTGAGTTTCCTTGAGCATTGTTGTGCCCTTTGTTTCTTCTGCACCGATATTTACAAGGCCTACCTTGGGAGATTCGATATTGAAAGCGTTGTGCATGTAGATGCTGCCCATGTAAGCGAAGCCAAGCAGGTTTTCTGCCTTACATTCTGCGTTTGCGCCTGCATCTACCAGCAGGGAGAACTTGCCTGCCTTACCCAGGAGAGGATAAGGAGAAACGATGGCCGGGCGGTCGATACCCTTAATGCGGCCCAGGTGCAGGAGAGCTGCTGTCATGAGAGCGCCTGTGTTGCCTGCGGAGAGAGCTGCATCTGCCTGTCCGTTCTTAACCATGTCGATTGCCATTACAAGGGAGGAATCCTTCTTGGAACGTACAGCCTTTACGGGGCTGTCTTCGTTTTCGATTACAACGTCTGTGTGAACGATGCTGATTCTGTCCTTGTCGTATTCGCCGCAGGTAGCAAGGACTTCGTTGATTGCGTCCTCTTTACCTACGAATACGATATTTGCTTTCATCTGATCCAGGGACTTTATGCATCCCTTAACAATCTCTAAAGGGGCGTTGTCGCCGCCCATTGCATCAACAGCAATAATCATAATGCCTCCGTGTAAACTACTTGTTAACCTTAGCTTCTACTGCGGGGATTCTTGCAAGGGTCTTTTCGAGGAGATCCTTGTAGTTTGCCAGCTTGTCTCTTTCGGCCTGGATTACCTTTTCGGGAGCCTTGGAAACGAACTTTTCGTTAGCAAGCTTGCCTTCTGTTCTTGCTACTTCTGCTGTAAGTCTGTCCTTTTCCTTAAGGAGTCTTGCGTACTCTGCAGCGTAGTCTACCAGGTCGTCGAGGGGTACGTATACTTCAAGTCCGGGCAGAGCCTGGGACATTGTTTCCTCGGGGATTTCGTCCTTGCCTGCGATGAACTTAACTTCTTCGATGTTGGCAAGAGCCTTTACGTGGCGCATACCGTCTTCTGCCATCTTCTTTTCCTTACCTTCTGCAAGGATGATAGCGTGCAGCTTTCTGGAAGGCAGAGCATCTGCGTCTCTTCTGATGTTTCTTACTGCTCTGATGATGTCCATTGTCTGGTTCATCATTGCAACGTCTTCGCTGTAGTCCATAGCTTCGCAGTGCTTGGGCCATTCTTCGTGCATCAGGAATTCCTTAGCATCTGCATCCTTGGGCAGGTAGCTCCAGATTTCTTCTGTGATGAACGGCATGAACGGGTGCAGCAGTTTGAGCATGGTCTTAAGGCACTTTACGAGGCAGTATCTTGCGCTTGCCTTATCTTCGGGGGTTCCGTTGTAAAGTCTTGCCTTAATGAGTTCGATGTACCAGTCGCAGAATTCGTTCCAGATGAGTTCGTAAATCTTCTGAGCTGCCAGGGCGAATTCGAACTTTTCCATGTTGCCTGTAATTTCAGCAACTGCATCGTTGATAACGGAGAGCATCCACTTGTCTTCTTCGCGGAGCACTGCAGTTTCTTCTGTAGCCATGTCCATGAAGCTTCCGTCTTCTGCCTTCAGGTTCATGATTGCAAATCTGGATGCGTTCCAGAGCTTGTTTGCAAAGTTTCTGGCAGCTTCTACCTTTTCTACCTGGTAGCGGATGTCGCTTCCCGGGGAAATACCGGAGAGGAGCATGAATCTGAGAGCGTCTGCACCGTACTGGTCGATAACTTCCAGCGGGTCGATGCCGTTGCCTAAAGACTTGGACATCTTGCGGCCCTGGGAGTCTCTTACGAGGCCGTGGATGAGTACGTGGCTGAAGGGTGTTTCGCCCATTTCTTCAATGCTGGAGAAGATCATTCTTGCTACCCAGAAGAAGATGATGTCGTAGCCTGTTACGAGTACGCTTGTCGGGTAGAAGCACTTAAGGTCTTCTGTATCCTGGGGCCAGCCAAGTGTGGAGAACGGCCAGAGCGCAGAGGAGAACCATGTGTCCAGTACGTCTTCGTCCTGGTGGAAGTGAGTACCGCCGCACTTGGGGCACTTTTCCGGTGTGTCCTTTGCAACTACCATTTCGCCGCATTCTTCGCAGTAATATGCGGGGATTCTGTGACCCCACCAGAGCTGTCTGGAAATGCACCAGTCCTTGATGTCTTCCATCCAGTGGTAATAGATCTTGTCGAATCTTTCGGGTACGAATACTGTTTCGTTCTTTCTTACAGCTTCGATAGCAGGCTTTGCCAGGGGTTCCATCTTTACGAACCACTGTTCGGAAATTCTGGGTTCTACTACTGTGTGGCAGCGGTAGCATTCGCCTGCGGGGATTGTCATTTCTTCGGTCTTAACCAGGTAACCTGCAGCTTCCAGATCTGCTACCCATGCCTTTCTGCATTCGTAGCGGTCCATGCCTTCGTACTTGCCGCAGAGAGCTGTCATGCGTGCCTTTTCGTCGATGCATTCGATGAGTTCCAGGTTATGTCTCTGGCCTACTTCGAAGTCGTTGGGGTCTGCGGACGGTGTAATCTTTACAGCGCCTGTACCCTTTTCCGGATCGGGATATTCGTCTGCAATTACGGGGATTTCGCGGCCTACGAGGGGCAGGATAACCTTCTTGCCTACGAGATCCTTATATCTTTCGTCGCTGGGATGTACTGCGATTGCAACGTCGGCAAACATTGTTTCAGGTCTGGATGTTGCAACTGTAATTCCTTCGCTTCCGTCTGCGCCGGGATAGCGGAAGTACCAGTACTTGCCCTGGTGGTCTACGTGTTCTACTTCGATGTCAGAGAGAGCGCTGCCGCAAACGGGGCACCAGTTGATGAGTCTTGCACCCTTATAGATGAGACCCTTGTTATAAAGCTTAATGAAGTGGTCCTTAACTGCTTCGTTGCAGCCTTCGTCCATTGTGAATCTTTCTCTTGTCCAGTCGCAGGAGGAGCCAAGCTTGCGAATCTGCAGGTCGATGCGTCCGCCGTACTGCTTCTTCCATGCCCATGCTCTTTCGAGGAAAGCTTCGCGGCCGATTTCTTCCTTGGTCTTGCCTTCTTCTTCTCTGAGCTTGTCTACAACCTTAACTTCTGTAGCGATGGAAGCGTGGTCTGTGCCGGGCAGCCACAGTGTGCAGTAGCCCTGCATTCTCTTAAAGCGGATGAGAACGTCCTGCAGGGACTGGTCCAGAGCGTGGCCCATGTGGAGCTGGCCTGTAATGTTTGGGGGAGGCATAAGGATAGTAAAGGATTCCTTAGACATGTCTGCTTCCGGTGTGAAAGCGCCCTTTTCTTCCCATGTTGAATAAATTCGATCCTCAAATGCTTTAGGATCATAATTTTTAGCTAAATTATTTTCCATTTTTTATCCTTTCAGAGCTTTTTTGCTTAATTAGCTTTACTTACTTTTATAAAATGAACTATTTCGAGGGCGAAGAATATAAGGCTTATATAGCCGCCTACGGAATAGACATTAGCTACGAAATTTTTAAATCCGAGCAGGGATATTAAATATCCTACGCTTCCGACTACCCAGATTATGGGCACCCTTTTGGGATGCCTGTCGATCTTGGTCGTGAACCCATAGAAGCACGCCGTCTGGGACATGAAGATGGCCAGAAGGAGCATCAGGGAATACGCGGTTCCAAGAGGTGCATAGAGCTTTGTGCAGAGTGCCTGCATGGGGAAGTTCGCATCTGCGCTTACGGCAGGATCTGTGGAAGTTCCCAGGTACAGGATTAAGCAGCATAACCCTAATATTATACCACCAAGCATGGCGCCCTTCTTAACTTTTTCCATGCTGTCCGCACGGACTGCGCACTGGCCGAGGACCGGAAGCGCTGCCGTTCCGTTGTAGCCGACCAGAGCTACCGCTGCAGGAAGCCAGTGGGTTGCGACCTTGCTGGTTTCGTGAGGCGTCATGGCTGCCACGCTTGCAGGGTTTCTGAGGGTGAGCACAACGCCCATCACCAGAGCCACACAGACGAGTATGGGAGTAATCTTTCCCATCTTGGCTGATACGCTTTCAAAGCCGCCTATGCAGGTGATCATGCAGAGGAAGAAGTAAATTATGCTTCCGATTTTGCTTGGAAGACCGGTCAGGGTTTCCAGCAGAGCTCCGCCGGCAGCTGTCATGGCTGTGTAGGCACAGAGCAGGAATATGCACATTACCACTCCCGAGAATACGTCCAGGGCCTTGTTATTGCCCGGGTTTATGAGTCTTGATATGTCGCTGGTGTTTTCTTTTC